>DAOORM010000522.1:0-1900 GCA_035389265.1 Flavobacteriales bacterium
ATCGAGAACATGCCCGATGAGGTGCGGTATGGTCTGGACATCCGCCTGAACCCGTTGGGTGATATCAGCAACGGCAATGACTTCCTCTACTTCGAAAGCGCGCTGAAGGCCAGCCTGGAGTTGGAAGTCCCGCTCGCGGTGATCGCCACGGATCTGGTGCTGGAGAACGTGGCCAAACCGGACCTTCCGGGCGATGCTGAGACCCCCGCCATCACCGAAGGCACCCTGAACCTCTTTGCGAACAACGGATTTCCGTTCGATGCCCGCATCGTGCTCGATATCGTGGACCTAGAGCGCAACGTATTGAGTCAGCTACAGGTCGAAGGCGAGGTGCCAGCTGGTCTGCTCGGGCCCAATGGGATCGTTAGCACACCCGTCCGTTCCAGCGTTTCAGCGAGGCTCACCCCAGCCCAGGTCGCGCTTCTTTATGGCGAAGGTCGTATCCGCACCCGGGTGGTCTTCAACACCGACGCTGCGACTGGCCATGTACGCATCTACGACCACTACGGCATGGATCTGCAATTCACCGTGGAAGGCAACTTCATCGTGAACAGCCAATGAGGACGTGGACCTTGTCTGGGATCTTCTGGCTTGCCGCTTTGCACGTCGTTGGCCAAAGCACCTTGCCTTTTGATGCGCGGGTGGACCTCAACCGTGGGTTCCGGAACACCGTAGCGCTATCCGGCCTGTTCGACTACAACGCGAACACGGTCCGCAACGAATTCCCCTTGGCTATCCTGAAAGGAGGTTTCTTGGAGAGGGACCTTCGAGATCGCGTTTCGGATGGATTGAAGGAAAAGGGCAACACCGCGGGCTTCATCCTCTCAGGAAGGATCCAGTGGACCGGGGCGGGATGCTGGACCGATAAGCCCAACTGGCGTCCGATCGTCAGCGTGGCCCATCATGAGCAAAGTGGGCTCTCCTTCACGGCGGACCAATTCGATCTCACCTTCTTCGGCAACTCGGGTTTCCAAGAGCGGACCGCTATCCTGGCTCCATCGGCGTACCAACAGATCCGCTACCAAACGGTCGGTGGCGGCGTACTCGACCAACGGAGCGGCTCGTTCGTACGGTTCGACGTGATCCGTGGGCAGTCCATGGCCCGCGCTGATGTTCGCTGGGCCAGTCTCTTCACCGGAGCGGATGGGCGCGTACTCCGCAGTGCCTTACTAGGTGATTATGTAGCCAGCGATACCGCTGGAAGTGGCTTCGACCGGACCAAGGGGCTGGGCGGAGCGATAAGCGCCCGCTGGGCCTTCACCTCGCGGCGTAACGAAGCCATCCGCTTCGGCATGGGCGTGGAAGACCTTGGTGTGATCGTGTGGAACAAGAACAGCGTGCAGGTGGACCAGGACACCCTGATCCGTTTCGTCGGTTGGCAGGTGGAGAACCTCTTCGCCCTAGATGCTGTGCTTGTGAACGAGCAAGCGGTGGTGGACACCTTCGGGCTCGGGTATGGGACAAGTCGCATCACCCAGCTCGCGCCGTTCCGCCTTTACGCTGACGTGAGTTTGCCGCTTGGAAGTCACCGCCGGCTTGATGTGTCGTTGGAGCATCGCCATCTTCCGGGCTTCATACCGCAGTTGAACGTGCAGGGCAGTCAGGTCATTGGTTCGCGCACGATGCTCGGTGCCACGCTCAGCTACGGTGGTTTTGGTGGCTTGCGTTTGGGATTCGCGGCTAAGCGCAGGTTCGGCGAGCACGTCCTGGTCACCCTATCCACGCCACAGCTACCAGGTCTCATGACCTCCCGGGTCAGCGGGATCGGCATGCTCGTTGGTGTGAGCATCGGTCTATGATGATCGGCCACCAGATGCTTCGTTGCCTAACCCTTGTTGCGCTCCTTGGGGTGTTGCTTGCGTTCACGCCGACGGATGACCGCATCGCCAAGCGCGTGGTC
>DAOORM010000523.1:0-1900 GCA_035389265.1 Flavobacteriales bacterium
GCTGGTGCCGCTTTCGGGGCTCCATTGGTGGCGGCAGCGGGGGCACTCTGGGCAGCACCGGCGGCCGAGCCGATCTGCGCGATGGGCTGGCCCACTTTCACCACGTCACCATCATTCACCAAACGCTTGATGAGGATCCCTGCCTCCGGGGCAGGCACCTCGCTATCCACCTTGTCCGTGGCGATCTCCACGATGGGCTCATCGGCCTCCACACGGTCGCCTTCGTTCTTGAGCCATTTGATGATGGTGGCTTCGGCTACGCTTTCGCCCATCTTGGGCAGCAGGATCTCTATCTGGGACATGGGCAATGTCTTCGCCTAAGGGCGGTGGCCAAAGGTAGCGACGCGCTCCGATGGGAGCACCTTCACTTATCGACCCAGGTCCGGTAGGCCGACCCAAACAGCCCGCAGGTCCGTCCAGGCTTTGTAGTCCTTGGCGTACGTGACGTTCATCCGATGCAGGGTGAGTGGGTCTTGTGGCCCTTTACCGCCCGTTGGATCCAACACGCCACGCCGGATCGTCGGCAGTTTCAGCGGGCTTTCCACGAGCGGCCCGTATCCGACCCAACTCTTGCGGCGTTGGAGCACGGCCCACCAGTTCCGCAGGAATCCGGATCGATCCTTCACCAAGGCCATCACCACGGGCATCAAGAGACCTAACAGGACAACGAGGGTCAGGTCCAGGATGCGTTTGCTGCGGCGCCCGGCTGAACTGTTCACCGCGTACCGCTCCATGATGAAGAGGTCGTTGAGGCTTTCGATGCTGTTGGGCCCGATGATGAACTCCCGCGCCGGCTGCGCGATCTTGAACATGACACCCGTGGGGCGCAGTTGTTCCATCAGGTGGATGATGTTCGCCCAGCGGAGGTCCTTGGCGCAGAAGACCACCTCATCGATGTCGTGCTTTCGGATGCGGCGGCGGATCTCATCGGCGGCCTCTGGTGAGCGCCCTTCCTCCAGGCTCATCTGGCGCTGCCGACCCAATCCGAAATGGGTTTGCCACAGCAGGTCCAAGGCATGCTTGTTCTCTTCGGCACTGCCGATGGCCAGCACACGCTTCAGGTCAAGGCTGCGCAGGCTATAGCCTCGGAAGCGCATCAGGTGCATCACCACACGCGCGGCGATGGGTGCGACCGCGAGCACCAGCACGGCGACCAGGTCCACGTACCACGCACCCGGCATGCCCGCCAGGGCCCGCCGTAATGTGAAGAACAACAGCCACAGCACCATGCCCTTTGCCACGTTCAGCAGGCGCACAGGGCGGTCGTAAGCCCCGGTGAGGGCCATGAGCGAGACCAAGGTGGCCACCACCACGCCCATGCCTAGGGGATCACGAGCGCTCATGCCACCTCCGATGTATGCGGAATAGGTCCAGGCGAGCAGGAACATGAGCCCGAAATCCAACATGGGTAGCAAGGCCCGCTTGAAGAAACGGGTGACGATGGCGCCGGCCGCACTGAGGTAGATGCTGCCGTTGATCAACAGGCTGAAGAAGTCCGTGCGCCGCCGGGTGAAGTGCTTCTTGGCGAAGATGGCCATGGCGTTGTAGAACACGAACACGTAGTTGACGCTGCTCTTCTTCGTGCTTTCGCCCTTGTAGTGGATGATGCGTGCCTCGGGGAAGTACCAGTTCTCGTACCCGCCCAATGTGATGCGGTAGCTGAGGTCGATGTCCTCGCCGTACATGAAGAAGCTCTCATCCAGCAGACCCACTTTGTCCAAGGTGGCCTTGCGCAGGAACATGCATGCACCGGAGAGGATCTCGATGCGCGCCTTCTCGTTCTCGGGCAGGTGCCCCAAGTGGTATCGTCCGAACACCTTGCTGCGCGGGAACATCCGCGTGAGGCCGATGATCTTGTAGAAGGCTACGGCCGGTGTTGGGAGGCCGCGCTTGCTCTCGG
>DAOORM010000524.1:0-1897 GCA_035389265.1 Flavobacteriales bacterium
ACCTCTTCCGTTACCTCGCCGTGGTGGCCATCTGCAACTTCCGGAACTACATCGTTCGGGATATCCGTGCTGCGGTGTATGACAAGATGCTCGAACTCCCCCTGCGCTACCACAGCGGTGAACGCAAGGGCGACCTGCTCGCGCTCATCACGAACGATATGCACGTGATGGAGTACTCTGTGATGTTCTACATCGAGATGGTCTTCCGGGAGCCCATCGCCATCCTGCTCTTCCTGGGTACCATGATCACCATCGCGCCGAAGTTGACGTTGATCGCGCTGCTGTTGCTGCCGGTCAGCGGCCTGTTGATCGGTCGCATCAGCAAGAGCCTGAAACGGAAGAGCACACGCGTGCAGGAGAAGAACGCGGATCTATTGGCCCGCGTGGAAGAGACGCTCACGGGCATCCGGGTGATCAAAGCTTTCAACGGGGAGGCCGACATGCGCCGGCGCTTCGCGCGGGAGAATGAGATGCTCACGCGCAGCAGCATCGCCATGCTCAACAGGCAGGACATCGCTTCACCATTGAGCGAGACCTTGGGTGCCGCCGTCATGGCCGCCATCGCCTACCTCGGTGGGTACTACGTGCTCGGACCGGATCCTTCGCTCACCGGAGATAGTTTCCTCGGCTTCATCATCATCTTCTCGCAGCTGCTGCCGCCGATCAAGGGTTTCTCCCAAGGGTATTCCGCCATTGTGCGCGGTTCCGCCAGCGGTCAACGGCTGTTCGACCTGCTCGCCGTGGAGAACACGGTGAAGGAAAGACCGGATGCCATGGCCATCACCGCGTTCGTTGACCGTATCGAGTTCAAGGAGGTCACCTTTGCCTATGATGCGCCACCCAAGGACCTCTCCGGCCGCGAACGAAAGGCGGTGTTGCAGGATATCCAGTTGACGATACCCAAGGGCAAGAGCGTGGCCTTAGTGGGCACCAGCGGAAGTGGCAAGACCACGATGGCCGGCCTGTTGCCGCGCTTCTTCGATGTCACCAACGGACAGGTGTTGCTGGATGGCCATGACCTGCGCGACCTGCGCATCAATGACATTCGGGCGCTGATGGGCATCGTCACCCAGGACAGCATCCTGTTCAACGATACCGTGGCCAGTAACATCGCTTTCGGGACCCCTGGTGTGGCCATGGCCGACATTGAACGGGCCGCACGCATCGCCAACGCACACGAGTTCATCACCCAACTGGAGGACGGTTACCAGACCAACATCGGCGATGGCGGGAATCGCCTCAGCGGGGGGCAGAAACAACGCCTCAGCATCGCACGCGCCGTATTGAAGAACCCCCCGATCCTCATTCTGGACGAAGCGACCAGCGCCTTGGATACCGAGAGCGAGCGGTTGGTCCAGGACGCCTTGTACAAGATGCTCGAAGGCCGCACGAGCCTGGTGATCGCGCATCGCTTGAGCACGATCCAGCATTGTGATGAGATCTGTGTGATGCAGCAGGGGCGGATCATCGAAAGGGGTACGCACCCCGAATTGTACGCCGCGGGCGGGCAGTACCGCCGCCTGTGCGATATGCAGGCGTTCGCCTGATGCCGCTATTTTCACCGCGTGACCGCGCCGCTTCAACCACGCATCTTCGGTCTCGACCTCGTGCGAGCGCTCGCGGCGATCATCGTGGTGTACTCCCACGCGGACGATCTGCTCGATGAGCACTGGCCACGGTTCACCGGTTCCTCCGCCATGGATGGGGTGGACATGTTCTTCGTTCTGAGCGGCTTCCTCATCGGCAACATCCTCATCCGCCTTTCCTACACCACGGAGATCCCATGGTGGCGCAGGCTGCTGGATTTTTGGCAGCGCCGCTGGTTGCGCACCCTGCCGAACTATTACCTATTCCTGGTGATCAACATCATCATGGTGTACCTGGGCTGGTCCATGGG
>DAOORM010000525.1:0-1889 GCA_035389265.1 Flavobacteriales bacterium
AGACCAACGGCCGCTTCTTCCAAAGCTACAGCATGAGCTTCGTGGAGCCCTGGCTCGGTGGTCGCAAACCGAACTCGTTGAGCTTCTCGGGGTATTTCTCCCGCCAGTCCAATGGCGAGACCAAGTACATCAACGGCAGCGACGGCCGCATCCGCAACCCGAACCTGCAGCAACTGGATATCTGGGGGGCCACCCTCGGTCTGGGCAAGCGCCTTACCTGGCCCGATGACTATTTCATCCTTCGCCAGAACCTGAGCTACCAGAACTACGAGCTGCGGAACTTCAGCAGCGGTGGTGTGGTGTTCGACTTCGTCAACGGGAACAGTAACGTGCTGGCCTACCAGTTCCAGGTGTCGCGCAACTCGGTGGACCAGCCGTTCTTCGCCCGCACGGGTTCCGATATCAGCTTCAGTGTGAAGGCCACTCCGCCGTTCTCGTTGTGGTTCCCCGGGGGTCGGGACTTCCGCACCTTGCCTCCCGAACAGCGCTACCAGTGGGCCGAGTTCCACAAATGGAAATTCACCACGCAGTGGTTCAACATGCTCACCCGAAGCAAGAGCGGACACAATCTGGTCTTGATGGCGCGCGCGGGCTTCGGCTTCCTCGGTCGCTACAACGATGCGGTGGGCAACTCGCCGTTCGAGCGGTTCTACCTCGGCGGTGCGGCGCTCACGGGCTTCCAGCTCGACGGCCGCGAAGTGGTTGGCCTACGTGGTTACGATGACTTCTCCTTGTCTCCGAACACGGGGAACTTCGTGGTGGCCAAATACACCACAGAACTGCGCTTCCCGGTCTCGTTGAACCCATCGGCCACCATCTACACGCTGGCTTTCGCACAAGCCGGTAACACCTGGGGCTCGTTCGACACCTTCGACCCCTTCAAACTCTACCGTTCCGCTGGTGTGGGCTTGCGCTTGTTCCTGCCCATGTTCGGTCCCATGGGATTGGACTACGGCTGGCGCCTGGATGACGTTCCGGGACAGCCGAACATGGCGCGCAGCCAGTTCCACTTCACGATCGGCATAGATCTTGGCGAACTGTGATCCGTACCGTAACGGATCGCCTACTTTCGACGGCTTCCGCATGACACGCAAGACCCTCCTGACCCTCACCCTGCTGACCGCACTGGCACTCGTTCACGTGGCACAGGGGCAGCGCATCGCGTTCGTGAACACGCGGTACATCCTGGACCAGATGCCCGAGTATGAGTCGGCGCAAAAGGAGCTTGATCGCTTCTCGAAGCAGTGGCAGGAGGAGATCGACGAGCGCTACCAACAGATCAAGCGGATGCGTGATGCGTACAACGCAGAGGCGATCCTCCTGACCGAGGAGATGAAACGCACGCGGTTGGACGAGATCGACAGGCGCGAACGCGAGGCGCGCGACCTCCAGAAGAAGCGTTTTGGTCCGGATGGCGATCTGTTCAAAAAGCGCACGGAGCTCATCCAGCCCATTCAGGACCGGGTGTACAACGCGGTGAAGGAAGTGGCTGGACAGAGCTATGTGGCGGTGTTCGACCTAGGAGGCCAGTCGAGCAATCTGCTTTTCGCCAGCGAGAAGTACGACAAGAGCGACAGTGTACTGCGGAAGCTGGGCATCCGCCCCAACAAGGACAAGAACAGCGGTGATACGCGCGACGATGAGGAGTTCGGCGACCCCCCCGCAGAAGAGATACCCAACCAACCGAAGGACGGTGGTGGCAAGGAGACCTCGCCCCAACGGATGGACGATGGTGGTGGACAACCGATGAAAACCAAATGACGATGAAACGTTTCGTACTCGCCTGCGCGATCGCCCTTACCAGCGCACCCGCAGCCTTTTCGCAGACCTTGAAGCTGGGCCATATCGACCGGCAGCAGTTGATGTTGATGCTTCCGGAACGCAAGGAT
>DAOORM010000526.1:0-1884 GCA_035389265.1 Flavobacteriales bacterium
CTGTGCCGCGCAAAGGCCAACGTGGAACAAGGTCGCCAGGGATAGCGCGCGCATCTATCAAAGGAATGCAGGTTCGTCGTTCTTTGGTCAGCCGCTCCTCGTTCCGGGTCGTCGGGAGCCGCGGTTCCTATGCCGTTCCTGTCCGCCAAGAAGGGGCATCTTTGCGCCTGCAGTTCCGCATGTCGCAGCACCCACACATCCGCCCCGCCACGGAACAGGACCTACCGGCCATCCTGGAGATCTACAACGAGGTGGTGTTGAACACCACGGCGGCCTATGTCTTCGAGCCGCACACGTTGGAAATGCGCCACGCCTGGTTCGAGGAACTCAGCACCCAGGGCTGGCCGGTGATCGTAAGCGAGGAGAACGGAGTGGTGACGGGATTCGGGAACATCGCCACCTTCCGCAACAAGCCCGGCTACCGCTACACCGGCGAGCACACGTTGCACGTGCATGCCCACCACCGCGGCAAGGGCATCGGGCGGGCGCTGCTACAGGCCTTGATCACCGAGGCGCACCGCTGTGAGTTGCGCGCCTTGGTGGGCGCCATCGATTCGGAGAACGCCATCAGCTTGCAGCTGCATGCCGAGTGCGGTTTCGTGGAAACGGGGCGCATGCCGCAGGTGGCGTGGAAATTCGGCCGTTGGTTGGATCTGGTATTCATGCAGGTGCTACTGCCCGGACCGAAGAGACCCTTCGCCACATGAGCCAGCAACAGAGCCGGCTCAAGGTCTACCTCGCGTTCGCGGCCATCTACCTCATCTGGGGCAGCACCTATTTCGCCATCCGCGAGGCGCTCACGGGTTTCCCACCCTTCCTGTTGGGCGGCTTGCGCTTCGCCGTGGCAGGTGCCTTCATGTTCAGTTGGTGTGCTGTGCAAGGCTTGCCGCTGCGGGCACCGGGTCTGTGGAAGTCCATCCTCGTGGGATTCCTCCTGCTCTTCGCCGGCAACGGTGCGGTGGTGTGGGTACAGCAGACCATCCCGAGCAGCGTGGTGGCCATCACCATCGCGGTGGCGCCCTTGGTCTTCACGATGCTCGACAAGCCGCTGTGGTCGGTGAACTTCCGCAGCCCGGCCACGGTGGGTGGCATCGTCGCCGGCATCATCGGCGTGTGGCTCCTGTTCAGCGAACGCTTGAACGCGCAGCTGAGCGAGGCGGGCTTCGACGCAGAAGTGCTGGCCTTGTTCATCCTCGCCATCGGCATCCTGGCCTGGCCGGCGGGGTCGTTGTTCGGCAAGTACAACCCAGTGGCGCTATCCAACACGGCGAACAGCGCGTGGCAGATGATCACTGGCGCCACCTGTTTCATGATCGTGAGTTCAGCACGTGGCGAGTGGGCGGACTTCGACTGGAGCGCTGTTCCAGCCAAGGCGTGGATCGCCGAGGCCTACCTCATCGTCTTCGGTTCCATCGTCGCCTACAGTGCCTACGTGTGGCTGCTGCAAGTGCGACCCGCCACGCAGGTGAGCACCTATGCGTACGTCAATCCCGTGGTGGCTGTGTTGCTGGGCACCTGGCTGGGTGGCGAGCACTTGGGTTTCCGCGAAGTGGTCGGCTTGGTGGTGATCCTCGGTGGTGTGCTGCTGATCAACCTGGCGAAGTACCGGAAGAGTCGCGCGTAGAAATGAAGAAGGGAGAGCCGAAGCCCTCCCTTCACACGCCTTCAAGTCGGTCTTTAGTCCATCTTGATGATCCGTTGTGCGGCGGTGCCTTCACTGGTGGCGACACGCAACACGTACGCACCGTTGGCCAATGCCGCACCGCTAAGGTCGATCGGGCTGGCTGAAGTGCTGTTCAGCACCACGTTCTGCTGGAAGGCCACACGGCCATCCATGCCGATCAGTTCCACGGTGGCAGGTCCGCTGTGATCAGCCACGCGGAT
>DAOORM010000527.1:0-1883 GCA_035389265.1 Flavobacteriales bacterium
CAACGCCAAGCTGAACGTGCGACTTCGATGCATTCGTATCGCCCTGTTCTTCAGCCCCATAGCACTGCCCCAACAGAGAGTAGGAACCACTGATCGACTTGAATGCCCGACCGGGTTCGTCTACTGCTCGGCTTACCCGGAATGAACAAATGATCGTGGAATGTTCCTGCACCAGCTTCTTGCGTCTTTAAAAAGGACGCCCAAAATAGCCCCAGCGCCACGAAGAGGAAGGCGATCGTTGATAACCTATGCCTTCTGAACAGCCCGTCTTTCCTCACATTTTTCGGTGAACAGCACTTGCTGCTCGACGAAATGAACAGCGCCCTTCGAGGCCTAACCGAAGAAAGAGTTTTCAACGAACGACGAATGTGTCATTATTGTCGACGAATGAAGATATTTTTGCGAGGACCGCTTATTTTTCCAAGTTCACGATGTGGTGCAGTGTCGGCAACCTTTTGGAGTTCTTCAGCGTTAGAAACGGTCGCTTGAAAGCGCACTTTTCCACGATCCATTAACAGGGTGCCGTAGGCGGGTTACATTGTATGGCCACCGCACCTGAACGACTTTGAGACGAACATGAGCAGCGAGAACAGCATCCGCACCATCAACGACCTTTTCGACCGAAGCCTCAGCCGTAGTTCTTCAGCACCGGCACTCCTCCACGGGCAGGACCATTACAGCATGGCCGACCTGGATAGCCGTGCGCGCAGGTTGGCGAAACTTCTGATGCAAGAAGGTGCAGGTCCGGACCGGATCATAGCCCTGTGCCTGGATCGTTCCCCTGAGCTGATCATCTCTGTACTAGCCACACTCCGTGCAGGTGCCGCGTACGCCCCCATCGACCCCACCTACCCCGCCGAGCGCATCGCCGGCATGTTGGAGGATGCCAAGCCTCCGGTTGTAATAACCAGCAAAGCGCACCAGCACCTGTTCAAGGGCACGGCAGCCAAAGTGCTCTTGATCGAGGACATCGACCTCACAAACGGACCTTCCTTCGAAGGGGCCTCTCCAGCTTCGGCCGAGGACCTGCTCTACGTGCTCTTCACCAGCGGCAGCACCGGCCGGCCCAAGGGTGTCGCCATGCACCATGCGCCACTCACCAATCTGATCCAATGGCAATTGCGGACCTCGGTACTGAAGGAAGGCGATCGGACGCTGCAGTTCGCGCCCATCAGCTTCGACGTCAGCTTCCAGGAGATCTTCACCACGTTCGCCCAAGGCGGCACACTGGTGCTGATCACCGATGAGGATCGGCTCAACAGCACCCAACTCCTGCGCAAGATCATCGCGCAGAAGATCAACCGCATCATCGTGCCCTTCGTGGCCTTGCAATACCTGGCCGAGGCCGTGGAGCGCACCGGCGAAGTGCCTTCTTCATTGAAAGAGGTCTTCACCAGCGGCGAGCAACTGAAGATCACGCCCGCCATCGCCAATCTCTTCAAGCAGCTGCCCGGATGCCGCTTCTGCAACCAGTACGGACCCACCGAAGGGCACGTTGTGAGCGAGCTCGAGCTGAAGGGCGATCCGAGCACCTGGCCTTCACTTCCGAACATCGGAAGCGCCATCGATCACGTGAAGCTTTACGTGCTCGATGAGCAAATGAAGACGGTGCCGCAAGGCGAAGAAGGCGAACTCTACCTCGGTGGTGCTTGCGTGGCCAAGGGCTACATCGGTCGCGATGACCTCACGGCCGAACGTTTCCTCGCGGATCCGTTCATTCCCGGTGGTCGGCTGTACAAGACTGGCGACCGCGCCGCTGAACTATCGAACGGCGAGATCGATTACAAGGGCCGCATCGATGGCCAGGTGAAGGTGCGCGGATACCGCATCGAGCTGGGTGAAGTGGAAGTGGCCATGGAGAAGCATCCCGCGGTGGAGCAAGC
>DAOORM010000528.1:0-1883 GCA_035389265.1 Flavobacteriales bacterium
GGCGGCCCTGCGAACTGAAGGCCGAGCCCCTACGCGAAGCAGATGCATGGATCGAGCAGTATCGCCAGCTATGGGAGCAGCGCTTTGACAGGCTCGACGCCTACCTGATGGAACTGCAAGCGAAGTCTGCAGCCGCTAAGCCGGTTCCTTCTAAGACAGCGAAGGCCAAAAAGAAGAAGCCATGAGCACCACGGACCGGGAGATCATCATCACACGCACCGTGAAGGCACCACGTGCCCTTGTTTTCGAGGCGTGGAGCGATCCCATGCACCTCGCGCACTGGTACGGTCCGAATGGCTTCGTGACCAAGACCCACTCCATGGACTTCAGAGTGGGCGGGCATTGGAAATTCACCATGACCGGTCCGGATGGGACCGTGTTCCCCAATACGGTGGTATACAAAGAGATCGTGCCCGTGGAGCGCATTGTACACGACCACGGTGACTGGGAGAACTTCGCGTTGTTCGAAGCGACCATCATTTTCACCGAGACCGAAGGCGGCACACTGATCACCCTGCGGAACCTCTTTCCCACGAAGGAAGCGCGCGATATGGTGGTGGAAAAGTTCGGTGCCATTGAAGGTGGGAACCAAACGCTCGCTCGGCTCTCAGCATACCTCGTATCGCTACAAACCCTCTGAGTCGTGACCCATCCAGCCATCTTCAACTTCACTGTGCAGAAGGAAGCACGCCAGATCACCGTTGACCGCTCCTTCAATGCACCACTGGATCCTGTTTGGTCCGCGTGGACCGAAGCCGATATCCTGTGCAAGTGGTGGGCGCCGAAGCCCTACCAATGTGTGATCAAGGCGCTGGACTTCCGCGAGGGCGGCCGTTGGCACTACTACATGCAAGGACCGGAAGGGGATCGCCATTGGTGCTACTTCGATTACGAGCCGATCCGCCCGAAGACGTCCTTCTCCGGCAGTGATTCGTTCTGCGATGAGAACGGGGTGGCGAACAGCATCAAGCCGAAGGTGACGTGGGAAGCGAACTTCAGCGAGGTCGATGGCAGTACGACGGTACACATGGTGCTTCACTTCGCATCGCCGGAAGATCTGGAAGAGATCATCGCGATGGGATTCAAAGAAGGGTTCACCATGGGTTTGGATCAACTGGAGGAGCTGCTCACCTACGGCAACTAGCCTGTCCGCCACCATGGAAACAGCCATCTTCTACCACGGCACCAAGGCCGATCTGGAACCCGGCGCATTGCTGGCTCCGGGCTTCCATTCCAACTATGGCCAGCGCAAGCAGGCGAACCACGTGTATTTCAGCGCCACGTTGGATGCCGCCATCTGGGGTGCCGAGCTCGCCGCTGGCGATGGTCGCGGACGCATCTACATCGTGGAACCCACCGGCCCGTTCGAGGATGACCCGAACCTCACCGACAAGAAGTTCCCCGGCAACCCCACCAAGTCCTACCGCACCAAGGATGCACTGCGCGTGGTCGGTGAGGTGAAGGAATGGACCGGTCACGCACCGGAGCAACTGCAGGCGATGAAGGACAACATTGAACGACTGCGACAACAAGGCATCGAAGCGATCGACTAACACCGACCAGCAACCTATCGAACACCCAACACTCATGAGTACCGTAACCCGCATCACCGTTTCCGCCCTGGTGAACAAACCAGTGGCCGATGTATGGAACACCTGGACCGATCCGAAGCACATCACGCAATGGTGTGCCGCCAGCGACGACTGGCATTGTCCCAAGGCCACGAACGACCTGAAGACCGGTGGCAAATTCAGCAGCACAATGGCCGCCCGCGACGGCAGCTTCAGCTTCGACTTCGAGGGCGTGTATGATGATGTGCAACCACATCAGCGCATCGCCTACACCATGGCCGATGGCCGCACCTGCGAGATCCTCTTCACCGC
>DAOORM010000529.1:0-1878 GCA_035389265.1 Flavobacteriales bacterium
CGGAAGAGGACCTGGTCATCGGCGAGGGCGAGGCGGATCATGGCGAAAGGTCGTGTGGGCTGGTGTGATGGCACCCGGTATTTCCACCAGTTCTGTTACGAACGCAACTCCACTTGGAAGTGCCGCTCCAATTCCGAGGTGATCGACCGGGCCTCTTCCATCAGCTCCTGAAGGACCGACCCACAGGCTGCAACGCCCACTGTCCGCGCCTCCTGCGCCAACCGCACCAGCAGCTCCTGCATCCGTTGTGCGCCCAGGTAGTGCATGGTGGGCTTCAGGTCGTGTACGATGGCCAGCAGTCCTTCCAGATCCGTGCGTTCCACGCATGTGACCAACCGCTCCAGTTGACCAGGCGCCTCTTCCAAGTAGATGCCCACCCAGCGGGCCATGCGGTTGCGGTCACCTTTGTAGAGGCGGTCGAGTTGGGAGAGGTCGGTGTGCGGGGGCATTGGGACGTTGTAGCGTGCCAACTGACCCATGCTCCAGCCCATGATGTCGATGGCGCTCGAAGGTATCCGTTCACCGAGCACGGTGCAACCGGCTGCCCTGCTCATGTCGAGTGCATTGCAGCTCACCGCGCGTTTACCGCCGACCTACTTCGTCCCCGTGTTCGAACTACTGCCACAATAGGACAGGGCGGGCCTTCTCGCGAAGACCCGCCCTGGAGCGCAAGCAGCTATGGAAGAGCCTAGCGCTGCACCATGATCTTGATCACTTGCCGATGTCCTTCAGCCTCTGCAACCAAGTGATACGTACCTGATGCCAGATCCGACAGGTCGATCGTGGAAGCGCGTGAGGTGCCGACCAACATCGGTCGCATCACCATGCGACCGAGTGCGTCGCGTACTTCGACCCATGTTGCTTTCTGTGCAGGGTTGTTGAAGGTGAAGAGGCCCGTGCTCGGGTTCGGCTGAACCGTGAAGGAATAGGAAGCGCCGTCCGCATCCGCGATGCTGGTTATCAGTTGGCCGACGCATTCGCAGCCCAAGGTGTAGGCATCGTTCGCGGTGGAAGCGTTGCCGTCATCGCAGGGTGTGCCGGGCATGGCGTTGCCGCCGGGGGTGCCGGTGCAATCCAACAGTTGGCCGAGGCATTGGCAGAAGACGTTGTAGGTGTCGTTGCCGGTGTTGGCGTTGTTGTCATCGCACGGTGTTCCGGGTTGTGCGGCGCCGCCAGCTATGCCCAAGCAATCGACGGCCGCTGTGCCGAGGCAGATGCAATTCGCGTTGTACACGTCGTTGGTGGTGAGGGCGCTTCCATCGTTGCACGGTGTGCCGGGCGCTGCACTTCCACCGGGAATGCCTGCACAATCGTAGGGCAGACCAGCACACGAACAATCGTTGCCATACACATCGTTGCCGGTGTTCGTATTGCCGTCATCGCACGGGGTGCCAGGCTGTGCGGTGCCACCGGGCGTGCCGGCGCAATCTTCTTCCAAGATGCCCGCGCACACGCAGTTCGCCGTGTACACATCGTTGGTGGTCTGCGCGTTGTTGTCGTTGCAGGGCGTGCCCGGCAGCGTGATACCACCGGCCACGCCGAGACAATCCAGCAGTTGACCAGCACAGGTACAATCCGTGGTGTACACATCATTCCCGGTTGCCGCGATCCCATCGTCGCAGGGCGAACCTTGCACAGCGGCACCACCGGGGATACCGAGGCAGTCATAGAGCAAGCCCACACATTGGCAGTTGGTGTTGTACGTGTCGCTCGCGGTGTTGGCGTTGCCATCGTCGCAAGGCGAACCTGGTAGCACTGTTCCACCTGGGGTTCCGACACAATCCAGCAGTTGGCCTACGCACTGGCAGTTCGCGTTCCACGTATCGTTCCCGGTGTTCGCGTTGTTATCGTTGCACGGGGTGCCGGGCAGCGCTGTTC
>DAOORM010000530.1:0-1877 GCA_035389265.1 Flavobacteriales bacterium
CTTCCATGCCGTCCATCGCGCGCTCCAAGGCTTCGATCTCCACATCAGTGACCTGGGGCACCTTGAACTTCTCCGCCTGTTCCTCGTTCGCACTGGCCAGCCGCGATCCGAGGCTGAAGAGCGTTTCCTGGATCGGTACCAGCAGGTCGTCGCGGCGGCCTTGGGCGTGGTCGCGGAGCAGGCCGATGTGGCTGTTCAGCTCATCGATGGTGCCATAGGCTTCGATGCGCAGGCTGTCCTTCGGGACGCGTTGCCCGCCCAACAAGCTGGTCTGTCCCTGGTCCCCGGTGCGGGTGTAGATCTTCATAGGGCCTTCAATAACGCAGGGTGAAATGCTCCTTGGCCTGCTCGGTGCGCAGGAACACAAGGCCGAGGTCGTAGAGGTCAACGGTCACGGTGACGCGCGGGTGGGCTTTCACCACTTCCCAGGCGCGTTCCATGCCCCGGCTCCAATGGATGTCGTCGAACACGAAGACCGTGCCGCTGTGCGCTTTGCCCAGGCATTGTTCGAAGTACTCCAAGGTGGGTTCCTCGGCATGGTGGCCGTCGATGAAGACGAGGTCCACAGCACTCAACTTGGCCAGTGTTTCCGGCAGGCGGCTGCGGAAGCTCCCCAACACCGGGTGGATGTTCCGTTGCTTGAGCTGGTCGAAGTGGTGCTGTGCGATGCGCATGGTCTGCGGACAGCCTTCGATGGTGTGTACCGTGCCTTCATCCGCACCCAGCGCGAGGTAGAGCGTGCTGAGGCCGAAGGAGGTGCCCAGTTCCACCACTTCATCCGCCTGGAAATAACGGGCGAGCCGGAAGAGGAGTTGGGCTTGTGCGGGCGGTTTCAAGGCGGTGCGTGCGATATCCGCCACAGCCCGGCTCGGCATATCGAACACGCGCGATCCGGCGCCGAGGTCGTTCACGCGGATGGTCTGTTCGCTAGCTAGCAGGTCTGCACGCAAGCCTTCGATCGTCCGGAATTCGGGCAGTTCGTTCGACGGGCGCAGCACGTGTGTGATGAGGTCGTACACGAACGGACTGTGTACCCCATGCCGCGTTCGTGCGCGCACTAGGTGCCCGAGGTAGGAACCGATCCGTTGCAGTTGTTCTCCCATGCACATCATGCCGATCGGCCGTACGATCAAAGGTAGCGGCGCGCCCCGTGGCCTACTTCGGCTGCGGCGCGGTGCATCAACAAGTCCGTGTTGGCGTTAGCGCTTGGGCTGCTGCGCGAGGGTCTTGCGCGCCTCGCGGAAGTACTTCAACGGCACCCACAGCATGCCGAAGCATTCGCCATCCTCTTTGCCCAAGTGCTTGTGGTGGATCTTATGTGCCTTGCGGATGCCGAGGAAATAAGGGCTGTTCGTGTTGCGCAGCCACTTGATCCGCTGGTGGATGAACACCTCGTGCACGAAGAAATACGCGATGCCGTAGATCAGGATGCCTAGCCCGATCCAGAGCCACGGTGTATGCAACCCTTGGAAACTGCCCACCAGGAAGAGGCACATCGAGGGTACGGCGAAGATCAGGAAGAAGCTATCGTTCCGCTCCAGGAAACCGTAATGGTCCTTCTTGTGGTGGTCGGAATGCAGGTGCCACAAGAAGCCGTGCATCACATACTTGTGTGTGGCCCAGGCCACGCCTTCCATCACCACGAAGGTGACGGCCACGATGCCAATGATCATCCAACTGCTCATGCTCGGGGAACAACGAGGGACTACGAAGGTTCGGTACCTCCTGCAAAGATGCGTTCCAAGGTCCGTTCCCGGAACCGGAAGATGCCATCGAGCTTCTTCCGGACGAACAGCATATGGGCGAGTTCACCAAGGATCCCCAGCGGTAGCTCATACTCCACGCGGTCACGCATCAGTACTCCCTCCCGCACGGCT
>DAOORM010000531.1:0-1865 GCA_035389265.1 Flavobacteriales bacterium
ACTACAATCCATTGGCCACCATCGCCTGCACGGATTGCTGCATCGCGTTCGGGGACCCGGAATGCCCCGATGGTCCGGATCTGATCATGAGCTCCTCGGCCCTGCAGACCAGCATGACCTTGAGCACGGTGAACATCACCGACGTGTGCGCTCCGGTGGAAGGCTGCACGGGTGGCTTGGGCCAGCGGTACGTGATCCGCTTCACCACGCGCATCGAGAATATCGGCACCACGGACTACTACATCGGCAGCCCCAGCTCGCAGCCGCAGATGTTCAGCACGGCCAACTGCCATGGACACGCGCACTACCAGGGCTATGCGGACTACATCCTCTTCGACCAAGCGGGCAATGCGATCCCCGTTGGTTTCAAGAACGGTTTCTGCGTGATCGACGTGGGTTGTTATCCCGGCAATACCGGCCAGTACGGCTGCAGCAACATGGGTATCAGCAAAGGCTGCTACGACATCTACGGATCGGGCACCACGTGCAACTGGATCGATGTGACGAACGTGCCCGCCGGCACTTACACCTTGGTCTTGCGCACCAACTGGCAACGCTCCCCAGATGCATTGGGCCGTCACGAGCGCGACTACACGAACAACTTCGCGCAGGTCTGCATCAACCTCACCCGGAATGAGCAGAACGTGCCATCGTTCACCATCGTGAGTAATTGTGCGCCCTTCGCGGATTGTTTGGGACAGCCTTACGGTGACGCCCGCTTCGACTGCACGGGTGTATGCGATGGCCCGGTGAAGCGCGGCGACCTCACGACCGACTTCGTCCAGAACGCTGCGGACGCCGTCACCTACGTGTCCTCGATCCTGGGCGACGATATCAGTGCCACATCGTGCAATGACCTGAATGCCGACGGGGCGATCACCGTAAGTGATGCCGCCTTGATGGTGAACTGCTACACGCAGCGCGACATCCACAACGCCACCACCATCATCGATTACCATCCGTGGTGCGAGTTCCCGCGTGGTTACCTCAGCACGCCGGATACGGTGGAACTGAGCCTGGCCAACTTGGATCCCGTGAACCAGACGGTGGATGTGTATGTGCGCAACCCCACCAGCAGGGTGCTGGGTTACGAATTCTCCTTGGGCGGTCTCACGATCCAGTCGGTCACCAACCTTGCCCCGAACCTGGTGGGCGATATCTCCATGAACTCCTCTCTGGGCGGCACCAAGGTGATCGGCTTGTCCTACGTGGACAGTTCCATGGTGCGTAGTGTGACCGCTGTTCCGCTCTGCCGCATCAACTACCTGAGCTTGACCGGTGGCATGGTCTGCATCGCATCCATCACCGACATCGTGAACCAGGACGCCAACGATGTGGTCACCGAGATCACCGGCGGCTGCCTGGCCGTGCCGAACACCGTAGCGGTATCTCCCAAGGTGTGGCTGGATGGTCCGTATGATCCTGTGGCCGGCTTGATGCGTGACGATCTGCGCGCGGCTTCGCGTATCCCGACCACGGAGCCCTATACCGCACTCGGCTTCACACAGGTCGCTGGTGGCGGTGGAGAGTCCGTGAACACGAGCGTGCTAGCGGTGACCGGCAGCAATGCCATCGTGGATTGGGTCCTGCTCGAACTGCGCCTGCCCACCGCGCCATACACGGTCGTAGCCACACGCAGTGCGCTGCTTCAGCGCGATGGTGACATCGTGGCCACGGACGGCACCAGCGCAGTGACGTTCCAAGCCGCGCCGGGCAATTACCGCCTGGCCGTCCGCCACCGCAACCACTTGGGCATCATGTCAGGCAGCAGCCTAGCGTTGAGTTCCACCGCTAGCCCGATGGACATGCGTGCGGCCGCCACCTTGTGCTACGGCACCAATGCCCGGAAAGACCTCGGCGCCGGG
>DAOORM010000532.1:0-1861 GCA_035389265.1 Flavobacteriales bacterium
CCTTTTCACCCATCGAATGGGTTGAATAGAAACGGCGTTTGAGTAGTTGTTCCAACCTTGAGCGTTGGTCGCTCGTCAGCGTTGTCGCTGCCACGGAGAAGCTGGTGCCTTCCATGCCAAAGGTCCTTCCGGAAGGGTCGCGCAAACGCTCAGAGTACATGTTGAATTTGGAGAACGGGTAGGCGCGCAGGTCAAAGACATTGTGACCGATCGTAACCCCGAGAACGTTCAACGCGAACAGGAGGTAAAGGCTGATCAGGCCCATGGCATACCCGATCTTCGAACGGGGATGCGTATCTGGTCGTGTGGCTCGCCGATCCGCTATCCCAAAGAAATGGTCCCAGTCCACGAAGAAGGCGATGAGCGGAAGCCAATGCAGATCGGCAAGGCCCATGACCACGGATAAGCCGATCTCTTCCACGATGAAGGCCGTACCGAAAAGTAGCCGTAGCACAGGCCTGTGAACGAAGAACAAGGAGAGGAAGGGGAGGAACTGGAAAACCAGGTTCGCGGCACCGAGCAGTCCGCAGAGGAAGGGTGAGGCCACTACGGGCTCCAGGTAGCCAGGCAGCGGGTCACCGGTCCACTCATACCGCGTGAAAAGGTGGTTCCGCATGTTCTCCCAGTGTGCCCAGGAGAAGGGCGGCTTATCGTTGTACAAAGCCTTCCAGTAGAACGCTGAGAAGAACATCAACGCGACGTTCCATTGGCCCAGAAGTACCGACCACCATCCGTTCCGATAGGTGGGCTGGGCGCCTTGCCTCCGCCTCCTGATCAACGCGTCCACCGAACCGAGTTGGCCTACCGGGGCGAAGAGGAAACCCAAGTGGGCGAGGAAGACCACATTGAACCCGTGTGACCAATTCGTGGAGAAACTCTCGATCAGCGTGCGGAGGAAGAGATGGGTGAGGAAGGTGGCCCACGAACTGGTGCGCGAGAAGAATCCGAACAAGAGTAGCCAAGGAAAGATCTTGGAGAGCAGGATCATCCCATCAATGATGCCATCGCTCGGGATGGTTGGGCCGAACACCATCAGGATCCCATCCGGTTCGTAGTTCGCCACCGGATACACCCGTCGGATGTGGGCGGCACTGCCTAAGTCATTCCGAACGTTCATGACGATGTACACCAACGCCAAGGCCATGCGGCACACCTCGGTGCTCAATACCCCGGCACGCCCGAACCAATATCCGGTCAGCTTTCCGTACAGCGTCAGCAACTTGATCGGTTTGTTCCCAAAGATGCAAGATCACGGCTCTGTATTCCAGGCCCATTGAAGGCCCACGCCGAATACCTTCGCACGATATGATCCCATTCAGCCCTCCCCGTATCGATGACCGCACCATCAAGGCCGTGGAGGAGGCCCTGCGCAGCGGATGGATCACCACCGGACCACGCACCAAGGCCTTCGAAAAACGCATCGCCGCCTATTGTGGCGTGGACCGGGCCATCGCGCTGAACAGCTGGACCAATGCCTGCGAACTGGTGCTGCGCTGGTACGGCGTGGGACCGGGCGATGAGGTGATCGTGCCCGCATATACCTACTGCGCCACCGCCAACATCGTGATGCATGTGGGCGCCAAACCCATCCTCGTGGATGTGCTCGACGACTTCACCATGGACCCCGAAGCGGTGCGCAAGGTGCTTACCAACCGCACCAAGGCGATCATCCCGGTGGATATCGGCGGCCTTCCTGCCAACATCAAGGCCATCATGCGTGTAGCAGAGGAGGGGTGCAACCTCTTCACACCGAAAGTGAACCTGCGTGTCGCGGGCTCCAATCCGCAAATGCGCCTGGGTAGGGCGTTGGTCCTGGCCGATGCCGCCCATTCTTTCGGCGCCAGCGTGGGCGGCGAGAAGG
>DAOORM010000533.1:0-1839 GCA_035389265.1 Flavobacteriales bacterium
AAGCACCCAGGCCGCCAAGATGAGCAGACCGATCACCGGCGGGAACTCCCAATACTCGCGCCCACCGAACCGGCCCCCAGCGTAGGCGAAGAGGATCGCGACCACGGCCACTATCCAGAGCAGGACGAATGCTTTGTGGTAGGGGGATGGTGTGCTTGATCGCCACACCTCACCCCGGTAGTGGACGACACCGACGGTAGCCCCTGTGATGATCCAGAACAGCGCAGCCGAAACGTGCGCCGGCCGCAGGTGTTTGAAGGATACGAGGGCGCCGAGAGCAGGGAAGGAATAGGACAAGGCGGCCAGTAGCCCGAACAACAACGCGAGCAACAGCAGCACAAGCGCCGTCCCGATCTGCACCCGTAGAGCGTTGTTCATGGGTCGAGCACATAGGTTCCGGTCCAATGCACGGCGTGCTCCGGCACCCGACTTGTTCCGGTGGCATCCACCCACGCCAGGAAGGCCACCAAACCATCCAGCTCTTCCGCGCTCATGGCGTGTGCCGGCATACGCCCACTTCCGTACTTCACGAACGTGCGCACCCGCGCATCGCCTGCATCACTGATGACATTGGTGAGATCCGGCCCCAAATAACCCCCTAACCCGAACAGCTGATGGCAGGCCACACAATTCTGGGCCTGCCAGGTGGCCATGCCTTCGAATACGAGCGCATCCGCGACCGGAGCATCATGCTCACCACGATAGGCGCTCCAAGTGCCGAAAGCGTACGCAACTACCAGTCCGGCGAGCACGTAGCGCTTCCACATGGCCTCAAATAAAGGACTCTTTTGTCCGCTGATGCCTGATGGATGTCAGCTCAGCGAGTTCCTCGAAAATTCCAGCCACACTATTTGGTAGTTGATGCCTAGGATGGTCCTGACATGGAGAGGACGTGGCACGCACAAATTCCAGAGAACAGAAATTCCAAGCGACCAGGCCTTTCTTCTCCAAGAGGTTCCGGAACCTGAGAAGATCTCGAATGGGCAGCCGGGATCAGCTCTCGTCCATTTCAGAGTACGGCCATGCCACTAGCCATGGCCCTTCCTCACATGCTCGACAGGATCTATGGGAAGATCCCGCGTTCCTTGTAGGCCTTCTCCAGTCGGCGCAGTGCCACGATGTATGCGCTCGTACGCCAGTCGGTGTTGAATTCCACCGCGGTGTTCACCACACTGGTGAAGGCGGTGGTGATCTTCTCGCTGATCATCTTCAGCACCTCGTCCATCTTCCAGTACTCGGCGCGTTTGTTCTGCAACCACTCGATGTAGCTACCGATGACGCCACCGCTGTTGCACAGGATGTCGGGGATGATCTCCACCCCCATGCCGCGCAGGATGGCTTCACCTTCGGTGTCGGTGGGTCCGTTGGCGCCTTCGGCCACCACCTTCGCCTTGATCGTACCCGCGTTCCTCGCGGTGATCTGGTTGCCCAAGGCAGCCGGGACCACGATGTCGCAATCGATGCCGAAGAAATCCGCGGGTTCCATCACCGCACCGCCCTTGAACCCTGCGACACTGCGGTTGTTCGCTTCCACATACGTGTTCAGCGCTTCCGGATCGATGCCGTCGGGGTTCTGCAAAGTGCCGCCAGCATCCTGCACACCCACGAGCACAGCTCCTTCCAAGGCCATGAAGTAGGACGTCCAATACCCCACGTTCCCGAAGCCTTGCACGATGTAACGTTTGCCTTTCAATGTCTCGTTGCGGCGCTCAGCCCAGGCCTTCAGAGTGGTAACCACACCATAACCCGTGGCGCGATCACGCCCTTCAAGTCCTCCTGCACCAAGCGGTTTACCGGTCACCACGTGCAGGTTGGAGAAACGGGTGCTCGGCGATTTGG
>DAOORM010000534.1:0-1833 GCA_035389265.1 Flavobacteriales bacterium
CCATTCCACGGTGGTGTCTTCGAGTTCCGCGAGTGGCACCACCTTGTTCACCATGCCCATGTCCTCGGCTTCTTTGGCGCTGTATTGGAGGCAGAGGAACCAGATCTCGCGGGCCTTCTTCTGGCCCACGTGGCGGGCGAGGTAGTTGCTGCCGAAGCCGGCATCGAAGCTGCCCACTTTCGGTCCCGTCTGTCCGAAGCGCGCATGATCCGCGGCGATGGTGAGGTCGCACACCACGTGCAACACATGACCACCACCGATCGCATAGCCGTTCACCATGGCCACCACGGGCTTGGGCAGTTCGCGGATGCGTTTGTGCAGGTCCAATACGTTCAAGCGCGGAATGCCATCGGTGCCGATGTAGCCGCCACGTCCTTTCACGTTCTGGTCGCCGCCGCTGCAGAAGGCCTTGTCTCCAGCGCCGGTGAGCACGACAACACCGACCGCAGGATCCTCGCGGGCGATGTCCATGGCATCGATCATCTCCTTGTTCGTGTCCGGTCTGAAGGCGTTGTACACCTCGGGCCGGTTGATGGTGATCTTGGCGATGCCTTCGAAGAACTCGAACTTGATGTCCGTGTATTCCTTGATGGTGGTCCAGTTGCGTGTACTCATCGTAGTAGGTCATGCCGGGCTTGACCCGGCATCGCGTAATTGCTTGAAATAGTCACGGAGCACGCGTGGGGATATCTGCGCATCCGTGATGATGTGGAGTAGAGCGGGCTTGTCATGCACCGCGTACAGCTTATCCAGCCCGCTCTCCAGCGAAGCGTGGTCGTGGGCGTGGTAGTAGGGCAGGCCAAAGCTCTTCACCAGTTGCTCGATGCTGCGGCTGTGCGGCGCTTCGAACCACGGCAGCAGTTCGGCGTCCTTGTCTGGACCGTCGATGTAGCGGAAGATGTTGCCACCGCCATTGTCGATCACGATCACCTTCAGGTCGGCTGAAAGGTGGTTGTTCCAGAACGCGTTGCTGTCGTAGCAGAAGGCGGTGTCGCCGGTGATCAACGTCGTGAGCTGCTTGGTGGCGAAAGCCGCGCCCACCGCGGTGCTCGTGCAGCCGTCGATGCCGCTGGTGCCCCGGTTGCCGAACCACCGATGGCCGCGCACCCGGTCAAAAAGCTGCGCGTAACGGGCCGGTGTGCTGTTCGCCAGGTGCACAGCACTGTTACCGGGGATGCGGTCGTTGAGCGTGTTGAAAACGGTGAGGTCACAGAAAGGCGTCGCCGCGAGGATGCGGTTATGTTTCCTGCGGATGCTTTCGTCCATCATCTTCCACACTTCACCGTAGATGCTCTCATTGGGCACCACGGAAGGGGTGAGTTGGGCGAAGAAGATCTCGGGGCTCACCGCGATGTCGTGCGTGAGGCTTTGGTACGTGTCGTAGTGGCGCTGCCCTGCATCGATGTTCCAGTGCTGTGCCGGCTTCCATTTGCGCAAGAGTGTCTTGATGCGTTTGCTCACCACCGCACCACCGAAGGTGATCAGCAGGTCGGGTCGCAGGTCCTTCTCGTTGCGTTCGTTCACACTTTCGATCACCCGGTCGATGCAGGTGATGAAGGCGGTGTCGTCCAGATTGCTCGTAGCCTCGGAGTGTACGGTCACCTGCGGAAGTGCGGCCAGCTGCACCAGTTGCTTGCGCAGGCCATCGCTCCACACACCCTGTCCGGCCAGGACCATCACCTTCTTGCAGGCCGAGAGCTGGCCGATCAACCAACGTGCGTGGTCGGGTAGGATGAAGGCTTCGGTCATCACCGGCGCGATGAAGCGCGAGCTGCCGTGCTCTTCCGTGGTGCCATAGAGCGGTTCCGCGAAGGGAACGTTCACATGCACAGG
>DAOORM010000535.1:0-1833 GCA_035389265.1 Flavobacteriales bacterium
CGGCGCGTACCACCTTCTCACTGATGCCGTTGATGGTCGTGATGTGCAGGACGCGCTCCACCTCGGTTGTGCCGTCCACGCTCACGTGCGTGGGCTTGGTGAGCGGATCGCGGATCACCTGCCAGCAGAGACCGAAGATGAAGAACCACACCATCGAAGCCACACCGCGAGTCCAGCGCCTGCCGAACACCGCACCACGGAGGTGGATGAACACGGTGACCAACGTGACCAACGCGAGTATCACCAACAGGACGGGAAGTGGCAGTGACCACCGCATGGCGATGATGATGCCGACCACGAACGGACCCACCATCCGCAACATGGGCGCGCGGGCCATGGCACTGAAGAACCTGTCGGCACCGGTGACCATACCGTTCAGACGTTGAACGACCTGAAAGTAACACGGCCGCGGATACGACCCAAATGCACCTACACCCCTCACCCTCAGATCACCTCCAGCATCAGGCACTTGAGGTAGTGCGTCTCGGGCACGCCCCACAGGATCGGGTGGTCGGGCGGTTGGGTGCCGTAGTACACCTCGCGGAGGCGGCGTCCGGCGTCGCGCGCGGCTTCGGCCACCATCTTGCGGAAGAGATCGGGCGTCATGTGCTGCGAGCACGAGCAGGTGACCAGGTAACCGCCGTTGGGGATACACTTGAGGGCGCGGAGGTTGATCTCCTTGTAGCCCCGGTAAGCGTTGTCGATGGCGCCGCGGCTCTTGGCGAAGGCCGGCGGGTCCAGCACGATCACATCCCACTGTTCGCCGCGCCGGCTCATCTCGGTGAGGTGGTCGAAGACGTTGGCCACCTGGAAGCGGCATTGGTCCAAACCGTTCAACGCGGCGTTGCGCGTGGCTTGCGCCACAGCCTCTTCGCTGATGTCGAGCCCGAGTACCTCCTTGGCCCCATAGTGTGCGGCGTGCAACCCGAAGCCACCGGTGTGCGTGAAACAATCCAACACGCGCTGGCCCTTGCTGATGCGCCGCATCTCGCCGTGGTTCTGCACCTGATCCAGGAAGTGACCGGTCTTCTGGCCACCGGCCACATCCGCATGCAGCTTCAAGCCATTCTCATCGATGACCAGGTCGGTCTTGAACGCCTTGCCGTGGAAGCCCTTGTTCAGTTCCAGACCCTCCTTCTCGCGGATGGGCACATCGTTGCGCAAGTAGATGCCTTGCGGTTTGATGGCGGCCGTGAGCGCTTCGAGCACCACGTCCTTCCAACGCTCCATGCCGAGGGTGAGGAACTGTACAGAGAGGACGACCTGTCCCGCACCAGCGGGATCGTTGAATTTGTCCACCACCAAGCCCGGCAGCATGTCGGCCTCGCCGAAGACCACGCGGCACGATCCGGTGTAACCCATGCGCTGCCGGTAGTTCCAGGCGCGTTGGATGCGCGAGGTGATGAACTCCTTGTTCACCCGCTCTTCCACATGCGGGGTGAGCAGGCGCACGCGGATCAAGGAGGCGGGGTTGATGTATCCCTGCCCCAGGGGACGGTGCCGCGCATCGAAGACCTGCACGATATCTCCCGCCGCGTAGGTGCCCTCCTCCTTCACGATCTGGTTGTCGAAGATCCACGGATGGCCACGGTAAATGCGTTCCTGCGTGTCGTTCACCGTGATGCGTGCCTGTGCCATGCGGCGAAGGTAGGTGGGCTGTTCCACAGCGGCTTCAATGCATCATTGCGGATGAAGGACACAAATCGCTCCTTCCACCTTTCGCTTCGCCAAAAGGTGGAGCCAAAAGGCGACCACGATCCAAGCCGCAGTCCGGCTCGCACAGGCCCACATCACGAGCCACCGATCCGGATGCGGCCGCGCGGATCGTGGACA
>DAOORM010000536.1:0-1829 GCA_035389265.1 Flavobacteriales bacterium
CAGTTCCAGGCGATCCACGAGATTGCGCACCAGGGTGCGGGTGAGCTGCAGTTGTTGGGCTCGGTCAACGTCACGTTGGACATGGCTTTCACTTCGGGTGTCATCAAGCCGATGGCCGCGACATCCACCAGCAATGGGCTCCTGATACTCGCCAATGGCATCACCTTCAGCGATCCGGCCGATGCGACGAGTTATGTGGACGGCTTCGTGCGGAAGATCGGCAACACGGCCTTCACCTTCCCCGTTGGCAGCGCCGGGGTTCTGGCGCCGATCAGCATGAGCGGACCTGCGGTGAATACGCACCATTTCACAGCACGCTACGTGTCGGCTTCTTCACACCCTACGTATCTGCATACGTCAAAGGATATCACACTCGATCACTTGAGCCAGTGCGAGTATTGGTTCCTCGACCGCACGAACAGCACCACCAACGTTTCGGTGACACTTTCCTGGAATACGCCGCGCAGCTGTGGCGTTACTGACCTTTCCCAACTGGCGGTGGCACGCTGGAACGGTTCGCAGTGGAAGGACCATGGCGGCACGGCCATCGGGTCGCTCACCTCGGGTAGTATCACCACGTCGGCGCCCGTGAGCCTCTTCGCTTCGCCATCACCGTTCACCTTGGCCTCCACGGGACTGGCGAACCCCTTGCCGATCGAGCTGATCTCCTTCACTGCGGTGGACGAGGGCGCCACGGTAAGGACCGAATGGTCCACGGCGGTGGAGGTGAACAATGATCATTTCGAGGTGGAGCGCTCACAGGACGGGGTCATGTTCGAGGCCATCGGCAGTGTCGAAGGTGCGGGCAACAGCCAATCCACCAACCACTACTCGTTCTTGGATGAACAGCCATTGGGCGGAACGAGCTACTACCGCCTCAAGCAGGTGGATACCGATGGTACTTTCACCTATGGGCCTGTCGCGGCGGTGGTTCGCAGCAATAGCATCGCGGATCTGAAGATCTGGCCGAATCCCGTAGAACGCGAGTTGCACTTCACGGCATCGGGTGATGCAGAGGCCATCCGGTTGCATGATGCAGCGGGACGCCTGATCGAAGAGCAACATGTGGTCGGCTATTCCGGCGTGATCACCATGGATCTCGATGGTGTACCGAGCGGCGTGCTCATCCTAACGGTCACCATGCAGGATGGATCCGCCACGCAACAGCGTATCCTCAAACGCTGACCGCAGCATTTTCCTTCCATGCAGGCGCATCCACCGATGCGCCTGCTTCATTTATCAGCGCGCTTAGTGAACAGGACGCAGCCCTCCTAGGAAAGCCTGGCATCTGGATCCACCCTGGGCGATGAGCATGCCTGTCGCGCGGACTCTTGGGTTACCTTGTGCTCATGTCTCCAAGCCTCCTGCGCAGCATCGGTCGCGCTTCATTCACGGTGCTCTTGTCGGTCCCCGGTGCGCTTAGCGCCCAGGTCAACATCGAATTCGTCGGTAGTCTTTCCTATCAGGACCTGCACAACAGCGACATCTCCAACCTTTGGGGCTATGCGGATGAAGCGGGGAACGAATACGCGCTCGTTGGGGTGAATGGGACCGACGGACTTAGCGGTGGATTTTCCGTCGTTGACCTTGCGGACCCCACCGATCCTCAGGAGATCTTCTTTCTCCCGGGACCTGCGTCCATCTGGCGCGAGATCAAGGTGTGGAACGACCACGCTTACATCACCACGGAAGCGGAGGGTGGGGGGCTTACCATCGTGGACCTATCGCCGTTACCACAGAGTACCGAGCTACCAAGCACGGTCTGGTTCGACCCGGCCTGGGACACCTCACATTCGCTCTTCATCGACGAGAATAGTCGGCTTTACATC
>DAOORM010000537.1:0-1828 GCA_035389265.1 Flavobacteriales bacterium
CAGCGAGTCCTTCACGCAGAAACCTTCTTCGGAATGGACCTGACCGATCCATGCCGAATGGACCAGGATCATGTTGACGGGGATGCACCACGAATACGGGTAGCACTTCGTCGTGTGTTGCCACCGCTGCAAGTAGCGCAGGATTATCCTCCAAGCGTTGGTCGTTGCGGAACCAGAGGATGGCGCGGCTCATAGCGTCTCGATGTCCGTGAGGAGTTGATCGCCTTTCGCGAGCAGGGCATACCGTGCGCTCGCGGACATTTTGTCCCAGGTGCGATAGGCCATGCCCATGCGGACCATCATACCAGGACGGGCCTCATCGCTGAGCAATCGATCGCGATTGCGCGCATGGAAGTGCCAATACAAAGCGTTGAACGGGCACGCCCTCGGCCCGGTCCTATCCTTCACATCGTAATAGCACGTGCCGCAGTGGTGCCCCATCTTATTGATGTAGCTGCCGCTGCTCACATAGGGTTTGGTGCCCACGATACCGCCATCGGCGAACTGGCTCATGCCGCGTGTGTTGGTGATCTCCACCCACTCGATAGCGTCGATGTAGATACCGAGGTACCATCGATCCACCTCATCGGGATGCACGCCGGCCAGCAGGGCGAAATTGCCAGTGACCATGAGCCGCTGGATATGATGCGCATAGGCGTTGGTGAGGCTTCCCTGGATCGCATCGCGCAAACACGCCATACGCGTGCGACCGGTCCAGAACCAAGCGGGAAGCGCGGCGGTATGCCCGAAGAAGTTGCGCTCACCGAACTGCGGCATCTGCGCCCAATAGACACCCCGCATATACTCTCGCCAACCGATGATCTGGCGTATGAACCCTTCCACCTGGCTCAGGCTGATGCGCTCCGGTTCCTTCCGCCAAGCCTCCTCCGCTGCTTCACAGATCTCCAATGGATGGAGCATCTTGCTGTTCATGCTAAAGCTCAACCGAGCATGATACATCGACCAGCTCTGCGGGGAGATCGCATCCTGGTAGGTTCCGAAGCGGTGCAACAGGTGTTCACAGAAATAGGCCAACAGCTCCAGGCTCTCCTGCCGATCCAAGGGCCAGGGGAAATGGGCCGCATCCACGGAACCGATCGTCTTCACCCCTGCCCGCGCGATCAGGCCATGCAACTCGCGCAGGTCGTGGTCGAACACCAACGGTGGCGGTGGCACATGGTCCTTGGGAGGTCGCTGGCGATTGTCGTGATCGAAGTTCCATTGGCCGCCTTCGGGCTGGCCGTTGCGCATCAGTAGCCCAGTGCGTTCGCGCATCACGCGGTAGAAGCGCTCCATCAAGTACTGCTTCTTCCCCTTGAAAAGGACACCCAACTCATCACGCGCGGTCAGGAAGTGCTCGGTGTCCGCTACTTCAACGACACATCCGCATGCTTTTGCGAACGCGTTCAGCTCAAGGTCCAACCGCCATTCATCCGGAAGTTGGTGACCGAAGTTCTGCGCCCCGCTTTGCTCGAGGACCCAAGCCAGGTTGGTGGGTATGGCTTGAGTGTTGCGTGGGTCGTCCAACGCGATGTACAGCACACGGTGGCCGCGCTTTCGCACCATATCGGCGAAGCGGCGCATGGCGCCGAAGAAACCCAACACCTTCTGGAAATGATGCCAGGCATAGTCGGTCTCTTGCCGCACCTCCATCAGCACGAACAAGGTGCCTTGGTCCGGCTCGCTGAACCAGCTGTGTGACTCGTTGAGTTGATCGCCCAGGATCAGGCGTACGGTGTGGGCTGCACGGGGCTCTTGCGACTTCGGCATCGGTCACTGCAGTATTTCACCTCGGTCCACACCTTCTCCCATTTCTTGCGCCATTGGA
>DAOORM010000538.1:0-1822 GCA_035389265.1 Flavobacteriales bacterium
CCACTACAATTTGGGCAGCCTTTGCCGGTACTTCGGTATCGAGTTCCGCGCTGCACATCGCGCGCTGAGCGATGCTGAAGCTACTGCCGGACTGCTTTCGAGACTGTTGAGTGAGTACGGCGAGGAACGGATCCTGGCCACGGTCACCTCTTGGCCGAAAGCCTTGCGCGCCTGATCAGAGCAGCGCGTTCGACGCCCACAGGATCCACATCAATAGGGAACATCCAGTGCCGATGGCGCCCATTCTCCAGCCCTTGCGGGCTCGGTTCACGCTTGTCGGTGTGTAGCGCAACAAATGCCTCGACTGGGTGCGGTCACCCCAAAGCCCCAAGCCCAGTGCGAGCACACCGAGGACGAAGGCCAGCGAAACGAGGTGCACGGCGAACGCCAGCGGGATGCTGAGCGCACCGAAGACCATGGCCACTGTGCTCAACGGTAGGTTGTGTTCCTCCTGCTTCATGCCCCGGCGAATTTCAGCAATGCTGCATGCACCTCCACGACCTGCGGGATCACCAAACGGGAGTCGTTGTTGTGGATCACATGGTCAGCGATCGCCAACCGTTCAGCCTCGCTGACCTGATTGGCCATCCTTGCTCGGACAGCGTCTTCACGAACGCCATCGCGTTCCATCACACGTTGTATGCGGATCGCTTCAGGTGCGCTCACCACCACGATCCTGTCCAGGGTCCGGTGTCCGCCGCTCTCCGCCAGCACCGCGGCCTCCATCATCACATACGTGGATCCTTGTTCACTCGTCCAGCGATCGAATGCGGCGCGTACGGCCGGGTGGATCAGGGCGTTCAGGTCCTTCAAGGCCGTGGCATCCTGGAACACGATGTTCGCAAGCGCTGCACGGTCGATGAAATCCTCTTTCAAGACCGAAGCACCGAAGCGCTCCACCACCGCATGCTTCAATCCAAGGTCATTCACCAATAGGCGTCTCCCCTCCGCATCGGCCTCGAAGAAGGGTATGCCCATCGTCCGGAATACACGGCCCACAGTGGTCTTGCCACTGCCGATACCACCGGTGAGCCCTACGCGGATCATCGATCAGGCCTTGCAAAGAAGATCTGGACGTGAGTCCTAATAGGCTTCGAACCGCTTATTGAGGCTTGGCGGTGGCCTCGTTCAGTTGCTGCGAGCTGTCCATGGCGATGGCGCTCTTCTCGAAACGCAGGCGCACGTTGGAGTCCACTTCGAGCAGGATGGTCGCATCGGCCACCTCCACCACCTTCCCGTGCAAGCCACCGATGGTGACCACCTTGGTTCCCTTCTGGAGCGATTCGCGGAATTTCTTCGCATCCTTCGCCTTCTTCTGCTGCGGACGGATCATGAAAAAGTAGAAGACCACCATGAGGAGGCCCATCATGAGGAAGAAGCTCCAATCAGCGCCTTGCTGGGGCTGCGCCTGGAGAAGGAAGGTAGCGGTCAACATGTCTTCGGTAGGATGTGCTAGGGTTTGCTGGTAGGGCCCACGACCTCGGCCGTGAGGGTGAGCACGTTGCTGGGGGGGACCGTATTGGCCACCACGGTCACGGTCTTGTCTTGCCGACCGCTGCGGCCTTCGCTGTCGAAGCTCACGGCGATCACGGCCTTCTCGCCTGGGGCGATGGGTTCCTTGGGCCAGTTCTTGCCAACGGTACAGCCGCAGGAACCGCGCACATCGGTGATCACCAACGGAGCACCGCCGGTGTTCTTGAAGCTGTAGCTCAGGTCCACTTTGTTCCCCTGGACCACCTTGCCCAAGTCCACATGGGTGGCGGAGAATTCCATCTTCGGCAGGTCTTCCGGGTCCACGTTCTCGTAGCCGGATGAGGGGAAG
>DAOORM010000539.1:0-1815 GCA_035389265.1 Flavobacteriales bacterium
GCCGAAACCTCCGCCGGGTCTCCAGACGAAGGAGGGGACCCTGCGATAGACCCTACTGAGGTCTGTGGTAGGATCGCGCCGCTCGTATCATACTGGTAGTAGCCCCGCCCGCTCTTCCGCCCCAACCTGCCGCTCTCCACTTGCCGTTGCTGCGTGAAGCTCGGTTTGTAGCGCGGGTCATAGAAGAAAGCCTCCCAAACGGTCTTCGTCACCGTGAAATTGATGTCGTTGCCGATGAGGTCCATCAGTTCGAAGGGCCCCATCTTGAAGCCCACACTCTTCATCGCCGCATCGATGGTGGGCATGTCAGCGATACCCTCTTCGTAGATGCGGATGGCCTCCCCGTAGAAGGGCCGCGCCACCCGGTTCACGATGAAGCCAGGGGTGTCCTTGCAGACCACGGGGGTCTTGCCCCAGGCCTGCATCAGGGCTGTCATGCGCGGGGCGATAGCTTCATCGGTGGCCAGTCCGGGCACCACCTCCACCAGTGGCAGCAGGGGAGCGGGGTTGAAGAAGTGCAGTCCCACCATGCGCTCCGGATGCATCAGGCCGCCAGCGATGGCCGTTACGGATAGGGATGAGGTGTTCGTGGCCAGCACCGCATCCGCAGCTAGGATACCTTCCAATTCGGCAAAGAGCTTCTTCTTGATGCCCAGGTCCTCGATGATGGCTTCGATCACCAGCCCACTTCCCGCGAGGTCCTTCAGGTCACTGGCCGGGGTGATGCGGCTGTGGATACCTTCAGCTTGCTCGGCAGTTAACTTGCCTTTCTCCACCAGCTTGTCCAATGTCTTCCGCAGACCGACCAAGGCCTTGTCCACGGCTTCTCTGCGCGTATCGAAAAGCACCACCTTGTGCCCGGCCTGCGCGGCCACTTGGGCAATGCCGCTACCCATCGTCCCTGCGCCGATCACGGCGACCTTCATCGAGGTATCCATGCCGCGAAGATCGGGGTGGGGATCAGAAGATCAGAAAATGAGAAGATCGGAAGACCGGGCAGCTGGGAATAGGGATCACCCCTCTTGCTGGATCAATCCCAGACCCGAACGCTATCCACCGTGGCCGTGGTGGTGTCTATATGCACATCCATATGGAACAAGGCGGTCCATCCAAGGTCCAAATACCATGTCTTGATGGACAATGTGGTATCCGTATCGTTGGGTTCACCAAGGAGTTCTTCCAACTCAGCAACGGTGCGACCTTCCAATGGATGGTTGTTCAATAGGTCACCGGACATTCTGCCCCGTTCCCGGTAGTCTCCCTCGATCCATGCTTTCGGGTCGAACGGCTTGTGGTCAGGTTGACAACCGATCAACGCCAACAGAAGTGTTAACGCAGTTATCTTGACGAGGCGGGCCATACGTGTCACCTATTCGCCGCGGTAGACGGGTTTCCGCTTCTCCAGGAACGCCTTCACCCCCTCGTTGTAGTCGTGGCTGCGGCCGGCGAGGCTCTGCAGCTCGTTCTCGTGGTCCAACTGGCTGTCGAGGCTGGTGTTCTGGGAACGGTTGAGGGCCTCCTTGGTGAGGGCGATGGCCTTGGTGGGCATGGTGGCCAGCATCTTCGCAAGCGCGGTGGCCTCGGTCATCAATTCGGCATCGGGCACGGCCTTCCAGATCATGCCTAGGGCCTCCGCCTCCTTCGCGCTAACCTTCGGCGCCAGGATCATCTGTCCGAAGGCCCGCTGCATCCCAACCAAACGTGGCAACGTGAATGTGCCGCCGCTATCGGGGATCAGGCCGATGTTGATGAAACTCTGTATGAAGTTGGCGCTCTCGGCCGCCAGGGTGAGGTCGCAGGCGTAGGCGATGTTGG
>DAOORM010000540.1:0-1815 GCA_035389265.1 Flavobacteriales bacterium
TCCGGGAGGAACGCGCGCAACGAGTTCAACTGGTGCATGGTGGTGGCTTTGTGGGATCGCCCATGCAAGCCCAAGGCCGATCACTTGAACTAGGGTACTTGGTGGTCGAATGCGCCCCGGCATCTCCGCCAGATGCTGGAAGTACGGGGTGGGTGGTCCACATCGCCGTTGCCGTGCGACCCTGCCCCCTGGCCCAGAGAGGGTCGATCCCTCCACGATCACGCTTACCGATCGTGGCAACACCGCCCCGGAACGAAGGGGTCAAGCAACTAGAGGAAGGCCTTGTTCCATGTACGGGCCGTGGTCAACACGCCTCCTTTCCCAGCTGGGAACGCCTTTTGCGCACCAGCGTGCATGAGTTCAGACGAGCACTACAACGAACCTGGCAAAATGCCCGAGCCCTTGGAGGACGATCAGCCGAACGACTTGCCCGCTACACATGGCATGTTCATCGCCGTGATCGCTGTGGCCTTCATCGCACTTGTCGTTCTAGCCTTGCTCCAGGTGAAGTGGGAGTGATCACTTCCGCACCGCCCGCGCCAGCACGATGATGAGCACCGCACCCACGGTTGCGCAGATGATGCGTCCGATGAGGTTGGTGGCATCGAGTCCGAGCAGGCCGAAGACGAGATCGCCAACGAAGCCGCCCAGCAGGCCGAGGAGGATATTGACGAGCAATCCATAGCCGCTGCCCTTCATGAATTGGCCGGCGAGCCAACCGGCCACGCCACCCACGATCAAGCTCCAGATGATACCCATGCCGGAAAGGTAGCCGGTGGTGCTGGAAAAGAAAAAGCCCCGCTTTCGCAGGGCTTTTCGATGTTCTTCGCGCGCTTATTTCGCCACGGCCACTTCGCTGACCGCCTGACGCTTCTCGGTGATACGAGCGCTTTTACCGCGCAAGCCGCGCAGGTAGAAGATGCGTGCACGACGCACGGCACCACGCTTGTTCACGTCGATCTTGTCGATGAAGGGGCTGGCTACGGGGAAGATCCGCTCCACGCCGATGTTGTTGCTGATCTTCCGCACGGTGAAGGTAGCGGTGCTGCCGCTGCCTTTGCGCTGGATCACCACGCCTTGGTACTGTTGGATACGCTCCTTGTTACCTTCCACGATCTTGTAGTGGACGGTGATGGTGTCGCCGGCCTTGAAATCGGGCAGTTGTTTCAGCGGGGCGATCTCTTTCTCGAGCTGCTTGATGCGGTCCATGACCTTCTGGTTTAGAGGGAGTTCCCAGCGCCTACGACACGTCGGAGGATTCGGATCCCGTGGATTTGGGGCCGCAATATTACGGATAATTCACTGATCCTGAACCCCCGGTTCACCCAGAAGTCCGGGTCGGCGCTGCCGGGTGCGTTCCAGGGCCTGCTGGTGGCGCCAGGCATCGATGTTCGCTTGGTGGCCGCTAAGGAGCACGTCGGGCACCTTCCAGCCTTGATATTCGGCCGGGCGCGTGTAATCCGGTGGCGAAACGAGGCCATCCTGGAAGCTGTCGCTCAAAGCCGAGGTCTCATCGCCCAGCACGCCGGGTAGCAGACGGATCACAGCATCGCTCACGACCGCAGCAGCCAGTTCGCCCCCGCTCAGCACATAGTCGCCGATGCTCACTTCACGGGTGATCAGGTGTTCGCGTACCCGTTCATCCACCCCTTTGTAATGGCCGCACAGAAGGATCAGGTTCCCTTTCAGGCTCAGCTCGTTAGCCAGCGGTTGGTCCAGTAATTGGCCGTCCGGACAGAGGTAGATCACCTCGCCGTAGGAGCGTTGGGCCTTCAACTCGGCTATGGCCCGGTGGATCGGCTCGACCGTCATCAC
>DAOORM010000541.1:0-1813 GCA_035389265.1 Flavobacteriales bacterium
GCGGGGCGCATCTCTCGGCGCTGCGTCGCACCCGGATCGGTGAGTACAACGTGCAGGACGCTTATACCCCGGCGGAGTGGTCGGAACGCATCGCCCCGTATACGAAGGACCGGGTTATCAACAGGTCAATCGACTGATATTCAGTAGATTTAACATTCGCTTCGCGATCGTACTATCTTCGGCGCCCCAAACTCTCAGGCCCGGCCCAGTAAGCCCGCCCCAACCCCATGAAACTTACCGCGTTCAAATTCGCCCTGCCCAAGGAGCAGATCGCTCTTTACCCCACCAAGGATCGCGACGGCAGCAAGTTGATGGTGCTCCACCGCAAAGACGGGAAGATCGAGCACAAGAAATTCAAGAACATCCTCGACTACTTCGATGAGGGTGACACCTTCATCCTGAACAACACCAAAGTGTTCCCTGCGCGCATGTGGGGAAACAAGGAGAAGACGGGCGCCAAGATCGAAGTGTTCATGTTGCGCGAGTTGAACCGCGACAGCCTCCTGTGGGATGTGATCGTGGATCCGGCCCGCAAGATCCGCATCGGCAACAAGCTCTACTTCGGCAAGGACGACGAGTTGGTGGCTGAGGTGATCGACAACACCACGAGCCGTGGCCGCACCTTACGCTTCCTCTTTGATGGAACGTACGAGGAGTTCAAGCAGACCATCACGGAGATGGGCGAAACGCCGCTGCCCCGGTACATCAAGCGCGAAACGGAAGCCAGTGATGCCGAGCGCTACCAGACCATCTTCGCCAAGCACGAAGGAGCGGTAGCGGCACCCACGGCCGGCCTGCACTTCAGCCGCGAGCTGATGAAGCGCATGGAGCTGAAGGGCATCAACTTCGCCGAGGTCACCTTGCACGTAGGTCTAGGCACCTTCCGTCCGGTGGAGGTGGAGGACCTCACTAAACACAAGACCGACAGCGAGCAGGTGATCATCGACCGCGAGGCCTGCGACATCGTGAACCGCGCCAAGGACGCCAAGAAGCGGGTGTGCGCGGTGGGCACCACCACCATGCGTGCCATCGAGAGCAGCGTGAGCACGGAGAACCACATGAAGCCGTACAACGGGTGGACGAACAAGTTCATCTTCCCGCCCTACGACTTCAGCATCGCTGACAGCATGATAACCAACTTCCACATGCCCGAGAGCACCTTGCTGATGCAGGTGTGCGCCTTCGGTGGCTATGACCATGTGTGGAACGCGTACAAGGTGGCCATCAAGGATAAGTACCGGTTCTTCTCCTACGGGGATGCGATGTTGATCATCTGAGGAAGAAAAGCCGCAGAGACGCTGAGGCGCAGGGAAGAATAGCTCTGCGCCTCTTTCTTTGTAGGACACTTATTCACTGTGCCCTCGCTCCGCTGCGATAACGACATTCCATGCAACGCTCCACCATCATCGTAGCAGGCGGCTCGGGCAAGCGCATGGGTGGCCACATCCCCAAGCAATTCATGCTGGTGAAGGGGAAGCCGCTGCTGTGTTGGACCATCGAGGCGTTCCATGCCTTCGATCCGGCCATGCCGATCATCGTGGTGCTGCCCGAGGCGCAGATCCCGATCTGGAAAGCCCTGTGCATCGGGCACGGCTTCCTGGTCGAACACGAGGTGGTGGCTGGCGGAGAAGAACGTTTCCATTCCACGCGGAACGGGCTCGCCGCGGTGAAGGGTGATGGTGTCGTCGCCGTGCATGACGGTGTACGTCCCTTGGTGAGCAAGGAATTGATCGGGCGTTGTTTCGCGGCGGCCGAAGATCACGGCGCGGCGATCCCGGTGGTGCCGATCACGTCCTCGGTGCGCTTGGTGGAA
>DAOORM010000542.1:0-1808 GCA_035389265.1 Flavobacteriales bacterium
GATGCGGAGGCGGCCAAACGAGCCGCGGACGAACAGGCCAAGGCGAACGCGTAAGTGGCGCGGAAAGTCGAGCCGCCAGCACCCAAGACCGAACCGGTGAAAAAGACGGAAGTGAAGGCCGAAAAGCCAGCACCTGCTGCCACACCTCCCGAGAAGAAACTACCACCACCACCCGCCCCGGCGCGCACGGTCACGGCCAGCAAAGCGATCACGGGTGAGGACCAACGTCGTGCGATCACTCCTGTTGTTCGAGAGGAAGCCTCGCGTGTGGCCAAAGCTCGGACGAACATCCAGGAGGAGAGCCGACCAGAAGAGGAGGTATCGGAAGCCCATGTTGAGATGGACCAGCAGACCTTGGTCGAGCCCACTCGCGTGACCACGGTGGTGACGGTGAAAGCAGGGGAGACGGTGGACGAGTACCGCAAGGTGATCCACAAGTGGGGCGGCCTGTTCTACTTCAAGAACGGGGAGACCTGCACGCAGGAAGCCTATCAGCGTGGCACGCAGGCCGAACAGCTCGCAGGGGCGACACCGCGCAGCAAGATGGATTGAAGCTGAGCTAGCTTTCGGCCATGGCGTATATCCGCGATGGCCGCGCACCGGTGCCCCAGGATGAGCGTGTGAGCGCCAACATGAGCCGGATCCGAGCGAAGAACACGAAACCCGAGCTGGTGCTCAGAAGTATGCTGCGAGAAGCCGGAAGAAGCGGCTATCGGTTGCATTACACGAAAGTCCCTGGAAGGCCTGACGTCGCCTTCGTGAAACATCGCTTAGCGCTATTCGTTCACGGTTGCTTCTGGCATGGGTGCCCGTATTGCAGGCCCCGAACACCCAAGAGCAACGCTACTTTCTGGTTGAACAAAGTGGCTACGAACCAAGCGCGGGACAAGCGTAAGAACGGTGCCCTGCGGAAATTGGGATGGACCGTACTGACCATTCGTGAATGCCAACTGCGCCGCAGGCCGAAAGCTCAACTCGAGCGGGTGCTGAAGGCGTTGGAAATTCCGATATGATCAAGCGCTTTTTCGTCCGAAAAGTCGGCCGAAGAAGCGCTTCTCGAACGCCCAGAAGAACTTGAACTGTCCGAAGAGCGCGCCGTAGATGAGCAGGAACAGGTTGTAAACGGGCAGGATAAGAACGTAATAGAGCACAGTGAACAGGACCGGTTGTTCGCCCTCTCCAGCGAAATAGGCGACGATCGGTCTTTTCAAGAACAGCACGGTGAAACCCGTGCAGGCAAAGACCAATAGGATCAGCACGACCCGTCCCGGGCTCACTCCCCAACGCGCGCTGAGGCGATCCATCCATCCCTTGCGTTCTGACATCACGGTTCGAAGTAGTATCCTACTTGGAAAGCAGATGAGTGATACGCCTGGCCGTGGCGGGAAATTCGATCAATCCTGCCATTCGGCCAGGAAGAGGTTCGTTTCCCGCGTACCACCGTTCGCGCGGTTGCTGCTGAACACAAGGTGTTTGCCATTCGGGCTGAACACGGGGAAAGCGTCGAATTGATCACTGAAGCTGACCTGTTCCAAGCCGGTGCCATCGATGTTGATGAGGTACAGGGTGAAGGGGAACCCACGTTTGGCCGTGTGGTTGCTCGCGAAGATGATCTTCTCTCCGCTAGGATGCCAGAAGGGTGCCCAATTGGCCTGGGTCAGTTCTGTGATCTTGCGTGCCTCGCTACCATCTGCATTGGCAACATACAATTCCATATTGGTGGGCATCACCAAGCCGTCCTTCAACAGCTGCTTGTATTCCGTCTCCTCTTCCTTGGTCTTCATACGGCTGGCGCGCCAGAGCAATTT
>DAOORM010000543.1:0-1804 GCA_035389265.1 Flavobacteriales bacterium
AGGGTTATGAGATCATGGCCGTACTGGCCAAGGGAAGCCCTGCGCAGAAGGAAATGGCGCAGGATGCCCTTAACCGTTGGTGGTGGCCCAGCTTGATGATGTTCGGTCCCACGGATGCCAACAGCCCGCACAGCGCCCAAAGCATGAAGTGGAAGATCAAGCGCCAGAGCAACGACGAGCTGCGCCAGACTTTCATCGACCGCACCGTGCAGCAGGCGGAAGTGATCGGCCTCAGCATCCCTGACCCGGACCTGAAGTGGAACGAGGAGACCAAGCACTACGATTGGGGCACCATCGACTGGACGGAGTTCAACAACGTGGTGGCTGGTAACGGCCCCTGCAACAAGGAACGCCTTGCAGCCCGCAATAAGGCCCACAACGAAGGTGCTTGGGTGCGCGACGCCGCCGTGGCCTACGCCGCCAAGAAGGCCAAACGCAAAGCCGCATGATAGAGGGTAGTCGCTAGTAGTCAGTGGTTATTGGCCGAGTCGCGGTACTGGCCACTAACCACTAACGACTGATCACTTACGACTACCCAGCCCGACCAATAGTATCGCCGATACCACAAACCAATGAGTTCAGAAAACCCCAACAACTGGCCCCTCTGGGAGATCTTCATCCAGAGCAAGCGCGGCCTCGACCACAAACACGTTGGCAGCCTGCACGCCGCCGACGCCGACATGGCCATCGAGAACGCCCGCGATGTATACACCCGCCGCCAGGAAGGCAACAGTATCTGGGTGGTGAAGAGCGAACACATCCACGCCAGCCGCCCCGAGGACGCCGAAAGCTTCTACGACCCGGCGGATGACAAGGTGTACCGCCATCCCACCTTCTATACGATGCCCGAGGGCGCGAAATACATTTAGTACGGGTCGATCATGATCGACCCCAACCCCATGGAACAGAGCGCCCTCTTCACCTACACCCTCCGCCTCGCCGACGACATCCTCATCCTGAGCCAACGCCTGGGTGAATGGTGCGGACACGGCCCCGTGCTGGAGGAGGACATCGCCCTCACCAACCGCGCGCTGGACCACCTTGGCGAAGCCCGCAACCTCTTGACCTACGCGGGTCAGGTTGAAGGCAAGGGACGCTCCGAGGACGACCTCGCCTACCTGCGCATGGAGCGGCAGTACACCAACGTGAAGCTGGTGGAACAGCCCAACGGCGACTACGCCCACACCATGGTGCGCAGCTTCCTCTTCGATGCCTACCACCTGCCGTTGATGCAGGCGCTGACCAAGAGCAACGACGCGCAACTTGCCGCCATCGCGGGCAAGAGCGTAAAGGAGGCCACCTACCACTTGCGCGCCAGCAGCGAGTGGATCATCCGCTTCGGTGATGGGACCGAGGAGAGCCACCAACGCGCCCAGGCCGCCCTGGACAACCTGTGGACCTACACCGGTGAGCTCTTCGAGACCGATGCCGTGCTGGAAGAGATGACCAAGGCGGGCATCTCGCCGGGCATCGCCGCCATCAAGGAAAGCTGGAGCAAGACCGTGGACCAGGTGCTGGCCGAAGCCACCCTGAAGCGCCCCACCGATGCCTTCATGATGACCGGCGGCCGCAAGGGCCTGCACAGCGAGCACATGGGTTTCATCCTGGCCGAGATGCAGCACGTGACGCGGGCGTATCCGGGCGTTAGCTGGTAGTGGTGGGCGGAAGGTCCGCACACCCTTGATCGAAGAACCTGTAGCGTCGACCCACCTGGTCGACCTACCGCCATGGAACAGCAAACGCACATATCCAAACACCGCATCCTCGAGCTCCTCGACTACGTGAAGGACCCGGAGATCCCGGC
>DAOORM010000544.1:0-1803 GCA_035389265.1 Flavobacteriales bacterium
GCGTGGGTTTCCCAGGCTCCACCCCGTAGACCATCTTGCGATCCTTGTTGCCCAATTTCTTCTCGATGATGCTGCTGAACCCTTCGGCCAGCGTGGGCTTGAAGACCAGGAATTCATCCGGGCTCACGGCGCCTTGCACCACCATCTCGCCAAGGCCGTAGCTGCCGTTGATGAGCACCACGTCCTTGAAACCACTTTCGGTATCCAAACTGAAAGCCACGCCGCTGCTGCCCACATCGGAACGCACCATCTTCTGGATGCCCACGGAAAGGCCCACCTGGAAGTGGTCGTACCCGAGGCTTTCGCGGTACACGATGGCGCGGTCGGTGAAGAGCGAGGCGAAGCAGTTGCGCACCGCGCTGATCAGGTCCTGATGGCCGCGGATGTTGAGGAAGGTCTCCTGTTGGCCAGCGAACGACGCATCGGGCAGGTCTTCCGCCGTGGCACTGGAACGCACGGCCACGTCGGTGGCTTCCTGGCCGTATTGCAGGCTCATCTCATCGTAGCGCTGTAGGATGCCTTTCCAGATCTCCTCCGGGAATTTCCCGTTCTTGATCAGCGTGCGCACGGCGAGACCGGTGCGCCGGATATTCTCCACATCGTCCACATCCAAGCCCGCCACGATGTCGCGGATCTTCTGGTCCAACACGTTGTGGGCGATGAAGGCCTCGTAGCTCGCGACCGTCACCACGAACCCGCCCGGGACCTTCACACCCAATTTGCCCAGGTTCTGGATCATCTCACCCAGGCTGGCGTTCTTGCCGCCCACGGTGGGGATGTCGCTGAGTTCAACTTCGTGGAGCCATTTGAGGTAGGGGGCGTGTGCCATGGTGAGGGGTGCGGAATAAGGACGCGACCTTGAACGGATGCTACACACAAAGGTTGTTCACTTCTGAGGAGTTTCTCTGGACGGGCGTCCCATTTCGAGGAACAGAGCAGTGAACCGCGATCCGGTAGGGCAACGAGTTCGGAACGACCGCCGTCAACCTCCCAACCAGCCACCCGATGCGATCACGTTCACTACTTCTAGCGGCAACGCTCCCCTTGGCCCTTTCCGTTGCGGCCCAGAACTCCTGTTCCACGGCCTTGCCTATTCAGGCGGGTGTGCATAATGTACCCTCCATTTCTGGGGATCTGCCCAATGCTCCGCGGTGTGCAGGCAATGACCAGGGCCCCGCCACCCACGCCACCTGGTACAGGTTCACCGCCACGGTCGATACCATCGTGCAGATCAGCACGGATGTGATGAACATGCCCCAGGTGGATACCCGGTTCCATGTGTACACCGGCGGTTGCCAGGCACTCACCTGTGTGGTGGGTAACGACAACGGTGGTTTCAATGGTACATCCCGGGCCTCGTTCGAAGCGGTGGCCGGAACGACCTACTTCATCGTGTTCGACGACCGGTGGAGCAATGAGCCGTTCAGCTTCAGCGTGGAACAGAGCTTCTTCCCGATCTCCAATGGTGAAGCCTATTGCCTCTTCACCCCGAGTGCCATCGAGATCCAAGGGCTGCCGCGCGCCGTGGTGGATATGGATAACGATGGACTGGATGATGCCGTCTCCGTGACGCAATCGGCGGTGAGCATCAACTACCAACAATCCGATGGGGGCGTGCTTCCGGTGAACATCCCCACCGAGTTCGCCGATTTCCCCGCCTCATGGAGCCTCTGCGCCGGCGACCTCGATGAGAACGGTTACAAGGACCTGCTCTACGGCGGTGGCAGCGGGGTCTCCTTCATGTTCGCCACGGACGACGGGAACGGATTCATCGAACGGTCGGGTCAGCAGTATGTCTTCAGC
>DAOORM010000545.1:0-1795 GCA_035389265.1 Flavobacteriales bacterium
CAATGACAAGTAGACCATGAAGGAAACGAACGGAACCGACGAACTGCACGAGGCCCCCTTCCTGCGCAGCATCGCCAAGGAGGACCCCTTCGTGGCGCCGAAGGACTTCTTCGAGTTCTTCCCACACACCGTGCAACAGACGGCTTATCAGGTTGACCGCGAACAGCGCCAGCGCACGCCCTTGTTCGGGGAAGTGTCCCCGCTGCGCTTGTTCGGTGGCGCTGCGGCGATCCTCGCTGTGGCCATCTTGGTGGTCATCAGCTGGCCGACCCAGACCCCGCCTTCACCAACGATGGCAGCCGATTGGACCGTGGATGAACTGCTCTACACCGACCTCGATGTTGAACTTCTCTATGCTGGCACGGAAGCGGAAACCGGCCTAATGGACCTGGTGAGCTTGCCCGAGGATGACCAAGCTGTATTGGCCTATCTGGAAAGTGAAGACCTGCCTCTTGACCTCTTGATCGAAGAACTCTAGACCATGCTACACCGGACCCTCACTTTCGTCGTGTCGCTTCTCGCGTGCATACCCTTGTTCGCACAAGAAGGCGATATGCCACCGCCCACCCCGGAGCGCCTCAAGGAGATCAAGGCCCAGAAAAGTGCCTTCATCACCACCAAGCTCGCACTCACGCCCGAAGAAGCCCAACAGTTCTGGCCCATCTACAATGAGTACGACGACAAACAGGATGCCCTGCGGAAGGAAATGCGTGAACTCCTGAAAGGGGCTCGCGAAGACCAGGCGATGACCGAGGCCGAAGCTTCACAACTGCTTGAGAAGGGTATCCAACATCGCCAGAAGGAGATCGACCTGGAAAAGAGCTACCAAGAACGGTTCAAGAAGGCCATCGGAGCGGTGAAGACCGTGCGGCTGCGAAAAGCCGAACATGACTTCAACCGCGAAGTCCTGCGCAAGTTCCGCGACCGGATGGAAGACCGCCGGGGCGGTGATGGACCTCCTCCGCGCCGTCATTAGCCGCTTGCATACCACCTTTGCGCACGCGCCTTGACCCCTAGGTGGCGCGTGTGACGTATGGACGTGCTGCACTCCGCCTTCAGTCGATACCTGGCACAGACCAGTCCTCACCCGATCGCGCTCGATGTGGTCGGTGCGGAAGGTTGCCACATCCACACACGAGATGGCCGGCGATACCTGGACCTGGTGGCCGGTTTGGCGGTGAACAATACCGGTCATCGTCATCCCAAGGTGGTACAAGCCATCAAGGAACAGCTGGATCGTTACCTCCATGTCATACCGTACGGGGAATTCATCCAGGAACCTCAGGTGCGGTTCGCGCAGCGGCTGACCGGACTTCTGCCGGACGGACTTGATAGTGTCTACTTCGTGAACAGCGGCACTGAAGCGAACGAGGCCGCTCTCAAACTCGCCAAACGCATCACCGGCCGAACTGGATTGGTGGCCTGCCACAAGAGCTATCATGGGAGCACCCACGGGTCCCTGAGCATCACCGGCAATGAGGCCAAGAAATACCGCAACAGACCGCTGCTACCGGACGTGCACTTCATTACCTTCAACGACCCTGATGACCTGACACACATCGATGAGCGGACGGCTGCAGTGGTGGTGGAACCCATCCAGGGCGATGCTGGCGTCCGCATCCCGGATGTCTCGTGGATCCAAGCCTTGCGCACACGCTGCACGGAGGTGGGCGCCATGCTGGTGTTCGATGAAGTGCAGACCGGCTTCGGCAGGACCGGAGCCCTGTTCGCTTTCGAACATTTCGGGGTGGTGCCGGACATCATGAGTGTCTCCAAGACCATCGGCGGCGGGTTG
>DAOORM010000546.1:0-1794 GCA_035389265.1 Flavobacteriales bacterium
CCGGTATCTTCGCACCCACGAACGCGCCGGGAACCATCGTATGCTCGTAAGCCATCGTCCTGAAGCCATCCTCCTGCTCGCAGACGGCACCGTATTCCGTGGCCGTGCGATCGGTGCTTCGGGGATCACCACTGGGGAGATCTGTTTCAATACCGGCATGACCGGATATCAGGAGATCTTCACAGATCCCAGCTACACCGGCCAGATCATGACCATGGCCACCGCGCATGTGGGCAACTATGGCGTGAAGGCGGATGAGGTGGAAAGCGATCGCATCAGCATCGCGGGGCTCGTGGTGAAGAAGTTCAGTGAAGTGTGGAGCCGTCCGGGTGGCGATGGGTCCTTGGAAGACCTGCTGCGCGCGCAAGGTGTGGTGGGCATCAGCGATATCGATACCCGGAAGCTCGTGCGCCACATCCGTGACCATGGTGCGCAGAACGCCTTGATCAGTTCCACCGAGATGGACTTGCGCGAACTGAAGAAGAAGCTCGCCGCGGCACCCGATATGGCCGGTCTGGAACTCTCTAGCAAGGTGAGCACCACCAAGGAGTATGAGGTGGGCTCTTCTGATGCGGAGTTCCGGGTGGCTCTGCTCGACTTCGGAGTGAAACGCAACATCGAGCGTTGCCTCTCCGAGCGCAACTGCCGGGTGCGGGTGTTCCCGATGACCACAACCCTGGCCGCCATCAAGGCCTGGAAGCCCGATGGGATCATGTTGACCAATGGTCCTGGCGATCCTGGGGCGATGCCAGCAAGTGTGGAGTTGGTGCGTGAGGTGGTCGAGAGCGGGTTGCCGGTCTTCGGCATCTGTCTGGGCCACCAGCTGATCGCAGAGAGCCAGGGCATGTCCACCGAGAAGATGCACCACGGCCATCGCGGGATCAACCATCCGATCAAGGACTTGACCACCGGTCGGGATGAGGTGACCTCCCAGAACCACGGTTTCGTGGTGCGGAAGGCCGATGCGGAGAAGAACGCGTCCGTGGAGATCACCCATATCCACCTGAACGATGGCAGTGTGGCCGGCTTCAGGCTGAAGGATAAGCCAGTGTTCTGTGTGCAATACCATCCAGAGGCTGGACCGGGCCCGTATGACAGTCGCTACCTCTTCGATCGTTTCGTGGGGAACATGCGGAGCGCGGTTCGCGTAGAACCGGCCCGAACCCAGAACCTGCCTGCCAGCAAGGCGGGCGTATAACGCATTCAGCATGAGTTTGATCGCCAAGATCCAGGCCCGCGAGATCCTTGATTCGCGGGGCAATCCCACCATTGAAGTGGACGTATGGACGGACACGGGCCACATGGGCCGGGCCGCCGTACCTAGTGGAGCCAGCACCGGCGCGCACGAAGCCGCTGAACTGCGGGATGGCGACAAGAAACGGTACCTGGGCAAGGGTGTGCAGAAGGCCGTGGAGAACGTGAACAATACGCTCAACGCCGAACTGAACGGCGCCTTGATCACCGACCAGGCTATGATCGACAAGGCCTTGATCGCGTTGGACGGCACCAAGAACAAATCGAATCTCGGGGCGAACGCCATCCTGGGCGTGAGTCTTGCGGTGGCGAAAGCCGCGGCGAGCGAAGCGGGTCTACCCCTCTATCGGTATGTGGGTGGTGTGAACGCGAACCTGCTTCCAGTGCCGTTGATGAACATCCTCAACGGAGGCGCACATGCGGACAACAAGGTCGATGTGCAGGAATTCATGATCATGCCCGTGGGTGCTTCGCGTTTCGCGGAAGGCCTGCGCATGGGCGCCGAAGTGTTCCATGCCTTGAAGGCCGTATTGAAGAAGA
>DAOORM010000547.1:0-1791 GCA_035389265.1 Flavobacteriales bacterium
GTTGGTCCAGCAACTGGCCATCCGGACAGAGGTAGAGCACCTCGCCGTAGGAGCGTTGGGCCTTCAACTCGGTGATGGCCCGGTGGATCGGCTCCACTGTCATCACCATACCCGCGCCTCCCCCGAAGGGGTAATCGTCCAGCCGGCGATGCTTGTCCGTGCTCCAGGCCCGCAGGTCGTGCACGTGCACTTCCGCCAAGCCTTTCTTCTGGGCCCGCTCCAGGATGCTCTCGTTGAACCAACTGTCCAACAGGCGGGGAACGGCGCTAAGGATATCGATGCGTACCACGGTGCGAAGGTGCGCAAATGCCTGTCCACAGCCATGGTTGCACATCTTCACGGGGGATCCTTTCCGAGGATCCTGCGTTAGAAGATTACCTTCGGCATGTTCCTTGCCATTGACGTCACCACACGACCATGAAGAACCTCCTAGCCGCCACCGCTTTACTGGCCGCCGTATCCGTTCAGGCTCAGAAACATGTGTACGAGGACCTGCTGGTGCTCTACGTGGATGAGAAGTACGAGAAGTGCATGGAAAAGGCCTTGACCTACACCGAAGGGGATGCCACCAAGAAGGATCCCTTGCCCTTCCTGTACGTGAGCATGTGCAACTACGAGATGTCGAAGTTGGAGAAGTACGCCACCGACTACCCCAAGGCCGGTCGTGATGCGTTGAAGTGGGCGGAGAAGTACCGCAAGAAGGACAAGGACAAGGAGTTCTTCAACAACTACGAGGATTATTGGGCTAGCTTGAACACCATGGCTGGTGAGACGGGTGAGAACCTGATCGACGACCCCAAGGGATTGAGCAAGGCCAAGGCCAACTTCGATGCCATGACCGGTTATTACCCGGAGAATCCCGGTCCGTGGTTGATGCTCGCCATCGTGCAGTACAAGAGCAACCTGGCCAAGGAAGGGGACCTGAGCGTGGCCGCGTTCGACAAGGCCGTCGCAGCTGCCGGTGATATCAAGACCCTACCCAAGGACCAGCAGAAACTCCTGAAGAACGCCCTGATCCGTTACGCCGATCACCTCGTGGCCAAAGGCGACCGCACCAAGGCCCGCAAGTACGCCGAGATCGGCAAGGATGTCTTCATGGAAGAGCCCGACTTCAAGGGCATGTGGGAGTCGCTGTAGGGAAGTCGGGCATCAGCAGTGTGCCGTTGGCCCTGAATACATAGCGCCTTGGCAGGCGGACAAGTGGACATTGCCTATGGCCGACTTGAGTGCGCTCTTCTCCGCATCATCAACATCACCAGAGCGGGCAGCAGCATCAGTTCCGCCACGAAGGCGAAGGCCAGCGTTAGCGTGATGAGGACGCCCATGTAGTGTACACTGGCGAAGTCGGAGAAGATCAGGGTGATGAAGCCCGAGAGCAGCATCAAGCTCGTGACCGTGACCGCCTTGCCGGTGCGCAAATAGGTGCGTTTGAGCGCATAAGCGGGGGAAAGACCGCGGCGCAGGTGATGGCGCAAGGCAGCCAACATGTGAATGGTGTCATCCTCGGCGATCCCGAAGGAGATGCTGAAGATGATGGCGGTGCTCACCTTCAGGTCCACGCCGAAGAAACCCATGACGCCGGCGATGAACACAAGGGGCACGAGGTTCGGGATCAAGGCCACGAAGACCATACGCCAGTCGCGGAAGAACCAGAACATGATGAGGGCGGTGAGGAATACCGCGAGGCCCATGCCGCGCACCAACTGCGTGCTCAACGTTTCGTTGTTCTTATCGATCAGGTAGGCCATGCCCGTCTGGCTCATTGTAAGCCCGTCGAGCGCGTTCGCCTCG
>DAOORM010000548.1:0-1788 GCA_035389265.1 Flavobacteriales bacterium
CGGCCTTCCACGAGGCTCACGCCCACGGTGTCCAAGAGGTACAGGCTCAGGTCCACCGATCCCTTGATCGTGTGGCCATCAATGCTTGCGCTCACGTCTGGGAGCAGGTAGAATGCGCCTTGCGGCACGTTGCACCGCCAGCCTTCGATCTTCTTCAGTTCGTTCAGCACCAGGTCGCGGCGGCGCTTGAAGTCGGCACGCATGGGAGCGAGGAGCGCGGGGTCGGCTTCCACGCAGACCTTGGCCACGCGTTGGGTGATGCTGTTCGTGCCCGAGGTGAACTGCCCCTGGACCTTGGTGGCGGCTTGCGCGATCCACAGCGGCGCACCGATGTAGCCCAAGCGCCAGCCGGTAAGGGCGAAGGCCTTGCTCAAGCCGTTCACCGTGATGGTGCGTTCGGCCATGTCGGGCAAGGCCGCGAAACTCTCGTGTTTCCCGTCGAAGACGATGTGTTCGTAGATCTCGTCGGCGATCACGTAAAGCTCAGGGTAGCGGCGCACCACGGCGGCCAGTTCTTCCAGCTCCTGCATGGAAAGCACGCTGCCGCTGGGGTTGCAGGGGGAGCTGAACATGATCAAGCGCGTACGTTCGTTCACAGCGGCGGCGATGCGTGCGATAGGCGGCTTCCAGTTCTCTTCCAAGGTGGAATGCACGATCACCGGGGTGCCACCGCACAGCCGCACCTGCTCGGAATAGCTCACCCAGTAAGGCGCGGGGATCACCACCTCGTCGCCGGGGCCCACCAGGCTCATCACCACGTTGATCAGCGCCTGTTTGGCACCGGTGCTCACCACGATCTGGTCGGCGGTGTACTTCAGGCCGTTGTCGCGCTCGAATTTGGTGGCGATGCTCTGGCGCAGGTCCAGGTAGCCGTTCACCGGCGGATACTTGTGCCAGGGGCCTCGGAGGGCCTCGTGGGCCGCTTCCAAGGCGAAGGTGGGTGGGTCGTGGTCGGGCTCGCCCAGGCTCAGGTCGATGATGTCTCGGCCTTGCGCACGCAATTCACGGCTCCGGCGGGCCATCAGCAGGGTGGCCGGTTCGGAAATGGCGGCAACGGTCGGGGATACGTGCATGGCGTGTGCTTGGGAGATGGGGCTTCCAACGGAGGCCCCCATCTTTGTTGGGGTGGCAAAACTAACGAAGCCATCCGCGGCGTTATCCCTTGGTGCGGGGCGTGATCCCGATATTCGTCCACCGCTTTTTCAACCATGAACGATCCCTTGGTGCTTATCCTGGTGGCTTTGATGCCCTCGGTGGTGGTGTTCCTCACCGCTTTCTACACCCTTAAACAGTTCTTCGCCAGCCGGGCCGCTGAACGAGCCTCGGACCGGGTCACCGAGCTGCGGAAGGATGATCACAAGCACGTATTGCCCCTGCGGTTGCAGGCCTACGAACGCCTGGCTTTGTTCGCCGAGCGCATCTCGCCCGGTGCCCTGGTCTTGCGCGTACACAAGGGCAGCATGAGCTCCCGGATGTTCCACGGCGAGCTGGTGGCCACCATCCGCGAGGAGTTCGAGCACAACGTGACGCAGCAGATCTACGTGAGCGACAAGGCGTGGGCCAAGGTGAAGCAGGCCAAGGAGGAGACCATCCGCCTCATCAACCTCAGCTACGAGCAGACCGGCGACACGCCTTCGGGCACGGAATTGAGCCGCCGCATCTTCGATAACATCTCCAAACTCACCCACACCCCATCTCAGGAGTGCCTCGTGGTGATCAAGGAAGACGTCCGCCGCCTGTTCTGAAGCGCAGGAGAATGTCCTCAGCGGCTTTCAGGGCGTGAATGGA
>DAOORM010000549.1:0-1780 GCA_035389265.1 Flavobacteriales bacterium
GTTGCTGCTCATTACGGTCATCGGTCATTCGGATGGGCATGGTGGTCGGGTGTTGGTGGTTCGGTTGGGAAAGTCACTCACGGGCGGAAACGTTCACGCCCCGTTAATAGACGCCAGAAAAGGATGAAGACACTCGCCAAGCTGTACAAGGGGTAACGGAAGGTGGCCGGCTTGTTGCGCTCGAAGAAGGCATGACCCACCCAAGCAAAGCCATAACCACCGATCGGCACCATCCATAGCCAAGTTGGGTTACGGCTGATCACCGCCAAGGCGATCCAAAGCCCGATCAAGGCGGTGCCTGTGAAGTGCAGGATGCGACTGGTCGGGTGCTGGTGCTCGCGCAGGTAGAAGGGGAAGAACTCCTTCAACGACGTGTAGCGCGGTGTGTCGGTGGACATCTTCGGTGCTAGAGACCCGAAATGTAGCGAAGCGCGCCTTGACGGCTATGCGAGCATGCCGCGTGAACACGGCTACCTTTGCGCCCTGATGCCAGTGGAGCGGATCCCCTACGCGGACACCGGAAGGTTCGCGGACCCGGTGCTGGATCACTTGGCCGGTGATCCTTTCATCCGTCAGTTCCTTGAACTTCCGGCGGATGTTGCAGGTCTTAAGCAGGCCGCTGCGGCACGCTCCTTCGACCCGGACTTCCGCACCATCCTCTGCAGTGCGCTGGATGCACAGCACAGTACCCTCGAACTACACTCCGAAGTACGTGCGAGCCTTCGGAAATTGCGTGATCCGAAGTGCCTCACCGTCACGACCGGTCATCAGTTGTGTTTGTTCACCGGGCCGCTGTACGTGCCCTACAAGATCCTCAACACCATTCGTCTCGCCCTGGAGGCTGAGGGCTTACTTGGACGTCCGGTGGTGCCCGTGTTCTGGCTGGCCTCGGAAGACCATGATGCCGCGGAGATCGATCATGCGGTGATCAATGGGCGGACCATCCGTTGGAGCGGTGCTGTCGGCGGTGCGGTGGGGCGCATGAAGCTCACGAGCATCACCGCTCAGGTGGAAGAGGCCATCGAGGCGATCGGTCCGGGAACAGAAAGTGCTACGTTGGCGAACGCGTTGCGCGAAGCGTACACCGAGGAACGCACGTTGGCCGAAGCCACCCGGCACTTCCTCCATGCGCTCTTCGGCCGGTACGGACTGGTGATCCTTGATGGTGATGATCCCGCCTTGAAGCGCCTGTTCGCGCCCATCATCGCGGAGGAACTGGTGAACCAAGTGGGTGAGCGCAGCGTGGCCTACGCCAATGACAAGATGCGCGAGCGGTACACGCCGCAAGCCCATGCGCGTGAGATCAACCTCTTCCACTTGCGCAAGGACCATCGCTCCCGGATCGTGCGGGACGGAGACCATTACCAGGTGCTGGATGATGGCCCGCGCTGGACATTGGAAGAGTTGCTCGTTCGCGTGGAGAGCCGCCCGGAGGAGTTCTCGCCGAACGTGGTGTTGCGACCGGTCTATCAAGAGCACATCCTGCCCAATATCGCCTATATCGGAGGTGGCGGGGAGTTGGCTTATTGGATCCAATTGCGTTGGCTGTTCCAGGCTCTTCGAGTGCCCATTCCTGTGCTATTCCTGCGCACCAGCGCGGCCACCATCAGTGCGAAGCACATCCGCCAATGGAACGCGCTCGGGCTTACTACAAAGGACCTCTTTGGTGACCTTGCCACGTTACAGGCACAAGTGGCCCAGCGCGATGCGCCGTTCCGGACCGACCTTGGGGTGGAACGCGCCGCGATAGAGGGTGCCTACCGCGATGTACTGGCTACCG
>DAOORM010000550.1:0-1776 GCA_035389265.1 Flavobacteriales bacterium
ATCGTCAGCGTCCAACCAGCAAAAAAACTGCCCTCTGCAACAAGCCAAGCCAGCCTCGCGGCCGTTCGAACGTTCGGGTCGGCACTGGTGCGATCATCGGCTGGACCTGGTGCTCATTGCGGAGGGATCCACACGCAGGAGTACGAAACGGACGATGCCCTGCCAATAGCCGATGCCATAAGCCAGGTGCAACGTCACGAAGGCGAGTACCACGCCCGGCACATCCACGGCTCGAGCACCAGCGCGCCAAGCACTGAATTTGGCTGCGGTCAGGTAGAGAATGACCACGGCCAGGTAAACCCACCCTGCGAAAGGCATGGCAATGGACAGCACCGCACCGAGGAAAAGGAAGGCCACCCAGGCAGCAGGCACCAGCTGACGGATGGTGGTGATGGCTCGGTGCAATTGATTCACGTAAACCTTCCAGTAGCCATATTGCCGATACTGCCTGAACAGCTTGACGTACGAAGCACGGACATGGTACCTGGACCTGATCGCTGGATCCAGTTTGATCCTGAAGCCTGCCTTCGTGACGCGGTAGTTGAACTCATCGTCCTGGTTGCGGACCAGCCTTTCGTTGAACCAACCCACGCGCTCGAACACTTCGCGCCGGTAGGCACCGAAAGCCACGGTATCCACATAACCGCTGCGCAGGCCGGTACGGAAGTGAGCACCGCCCACACCAAAAGGATGGGCCATGGCCAGCCCGATCCGCCGCGACCGTTGGTCGGTATACTCACTGGTGATGATGCCACCTGCACAGCCCACGGTGAGGTCAGTGCGAAGCTGTTCCAGGTTCTTCTTCACGAAATCCGGTTCCACCTCGGCATGCGCACCCAGGATGATCCCCACATCGAACAGCGTGTGTCGGAGGCCAAGGTTCAGCGCGTGGGGCGTGGTACGCTCCGCATTATCGAGCATCACCATCCACGGCAACCGCGCCGTGAAGCGTTCGATCTCGTTGCGCGTACCATCGTCACTTTGCCCATCGCAGACGAGCACTGTTGTGCGATTACGGTCGAGATCGGCCGCTTCCAACGAAGCCAGGCACCGCGTGATGTATCCCCCCTCGTTGCGACAAGGGATCACGATGCTTAGGCGCGGTCGTTCAGGTAGCGGCGTTAGCATCATCAGGACGAAGGTCGCGATCGTGGCGTTGGGCCATGCGCAGGATGTGGATCAGCAGGCCCGCCAAGGCCAACGATTCGGCCACGGCCAGGCCCTGCAGATAGCTCCACACATCCGATACCGGGATGGAACTGTAGGCCAATACCACGGCGAAGTACAGCACTTGCCAAATGCTCAAACCCTTGATGTGGCCCAAGGGCGGGAGTAGCACGGTTAGCGGGGTGACCACGAATTGCAGGGCGATGGGAACGGCCAGGATCCGCGCGAACTCGCCGGCCATGGTCCATTCGGCACCAAAGACAAGTGCGAACAGCCAGGGCCCGCCAAGGACCAGCGTTAGGACCAAGAGCACCGCCACGGTGGTCAGTGTAAGCAGACTCCTGAAGAGACCCGGAAGCACCGGCTCGCGTTCGATGACCATACGGCTGGCCCGTTGCATGTACACCTGCATCCACGTGGTCGCGAAGAAGGTGACGGGCAGCAGTACGGTCTGGCGACAAAGGTTCAGCTGTCCGGCGGTATCGTCCCCGAACTGGCGTACGATCAGGAAGATGGGAATGCTCAGCGTGGCTGTATGCAGCAAGGCCGGTAGCGTGTTGTACAACGGAAAGTCGCGATGTTCCGCACTGGCCCCACGCATGGCCCCGA
>DAOORM010000551.1:0-1769 GCA_035389265.1 Flavobacteriales bacterium
CAGCGCACCGCTTGGTGGTTACCTGCGCTCCACGGACCTGCTGCCCGGCATGGAAGTGCAGCAAGGGCAAACACTCGCGGTGATGGAGGATCCGCGCTTCATCCAATTGCAGCAGGACTACCTCATCGCCGAGGGAAAGGTGGCGATGCTAGCGCAGGACTTCGACCGCCAAAAGGCGTTGAACGCTTCGAAGACCAGCAGCGACAAGGTGTTGCAGGAGGTCACAGCAGAACTGAACACCCAGCGAGTGACGATGCGTTCGCTCGGGGAACAGCTGCGGCTGATCGGCGTGGACCCTTCAAACTTGCAGGCGGAGACGATCTCGCGTGGCGTTGCCTTAAGATCCCCCATCCACGGTTGGGTGGCGAAGGTGAATGTGAACATCGGCCGATACGTTCAACCCACCGACGTGCTATTCGAACTGGTGGATCCGCAGGACATCCACCTCGCGTTGACCGTCTTCGAGAAAGACCTGCCGCATGTACGGGTGGGTCAGGAAGTACACGCGCGCCCCACGGCACATCCCGACGATGAATACACGGCCGAAGTTATCCTAGTGGGACGTAGTCTCGATGCTGACCGCAGCACTGTGGTGCACTGCCATTTCAACAAGACGCACAGGGATCTAGTGCCCGGCATGGCGATGAGCGCCACCTTGGAGATCCGAACGGACAGTGTGTGGTGCGTGCCGGAGGATGCCGTTGTTCGGACGGGGGAGGGTACAGCCATTTTCACAGTGAACGCCGACAGCAGTTACACGCTGGTGCCCGTCACTACCGGTGCCACGGAGTACGGTATGGTGGAAATGACGCAACCTTCCGATGAACTACAAAACCGCCCGCTGGTGGTGAAGGGCGCTTACACCTTGCTGTCCACACTGAAGAACAGCGGGGAGGAATGATCGCATTCGACGATGCCCTTCAACAGAACGAACTCAAAAGAACATGCCGACCATGAAAAAGCGCATCCTGTACATCGTCCTCGCCATCGCGCTGGTGGCCCAGTTCTTCCAACCCGATCGCAGCGCACCGCCGGTCGATCCGGTCAATGACATGCTGGTGATGACCAAAGCCCCTGACGACATCAGAACATTGGTGCAAGGCGCGTGCTATGACTGCCATAGCGACCAGTCGACCTATCCGTGGTACAGCTATGTCACGCCGGTGAACTTCTGGTTGCAGGACCACATCAACGAAGGCCGCGAAAAGATGAACTTCTCTCGCTGGAATAAGCCGGCCTCGCAGAAACACGCCCACGAAGCCGGCGAAGAGATCCAAGAAGGGGAAATGCCGCTGGACAGCTACACCTGGGCACATGGCGAGGCACGGTTGGATGCTGTGCAACGCACCACGCTGGGGAGCTGGTTCAATGCGAACATGCCGGCAGAACAGGAGGAAGACGGTCGGCGCCGTGAATGAACGCTGTGTTCAAAGCCGGGCAACTCCACCAAAGGGCGCCATTCATCAGATCCGGTGGGCAACCATGTGTTCACCGACTCAAACCAGGTGGAACAAGCGGATGTCGGATCTTCCGGAGAGTGAGTCGTGCTCTCCTAGCTTCAAGCATGGCCGACCATTAGCACCTTCAAAATGATCCAATCAATATCCCCATCCCGACTGGGACGGCGTTCAGGATCACCCGTTTCGTTCGTTGCTCCACGCACGCGTGGTGGCCGAGTGTTGGCCGCGCCCTGCTGTTCACGCTTCAACGGCCATACTTCACCACCAACGCCAACTGCCCCGCATGGTAGGCCGTGTGCGTAACGATGC
>DAOORM010000552.1:0-1757 GCA_035389265.1 Flavobacteriales bacterium
ACCACCATGCGCATCAGGCGTGGCGGGCATGCGGAACACATGCCGCACTTGTGGGGCGATCCGGGCAGTGCTTCCACAACGCACCTAGCGCGTGGTCAGGTCCCACACCAAGAGTTGACGGGCACTACACGGGTCTCGACCAACGTGGCCCGCGATCGGTAGCTCGGCGGCCATGGAAAACAAACTCAATGGCAAGCGGGTAGCCATCCTGGCCACCAACGGTTTTGAAGAAAGCGAACTGAAGAGCCCCAAAGAGGCCCTGGAAAAGGCGGGTGCCACCGTTCACGTGGTGTCGCCCGAGAAAGGCGCCATCAAGGGGTGGAAGGATGGTAACTGGTCCGATAAGGTGGACGTGGACCGCAACCTCTCCGAAGCGAAGGCCGCGGATTACGATGCGCTGCTGCTTCCCGGCGGCGTCATCAACCCCGACACGCTGCGTCAGGACGAGAAAGCGGTGGCCTTCGTACGCGACTTCTTCACCGCCAAGAAACCAGTAGGGGCCATTTGCCACGGACCATGGACCCTTGTGGAAGCCGATGTGCTGAAAGGCCGCAAGGTCACGAGCTACGGAAGCATCAAGACCGACCTGCGCAACGCTGGCGCCCAGTGGGTGGATGAAGAAGTGGTGGTGGACGATGGCCTCGTCACCAGCCGAACCCCGAAAGACCTGCCCGCCTTCAACCGGAAGTTGGTGGAAGAGATCGCGGAAGGGGTACACGCCTAATTCATCAAAAGCACCGACATGAAGAAACTGAAGATCGCCATCATCCTGGGCAGCACCCGACCCAACCGCAACGGCGAAGCGGTGGCGCAATGGGTACTGGAGAAAGCCGAGCAACGCACCGACGCCGAATTCGACCTCATCGACCTGCGCGAAGTGGACCTGCCGTTCCTCAACGAGGGCATACCACCTTCCCAGGGCAAGTACGAACACGAGCACACCCGCCAATGGTCGCGCACCATCGCGGCCTACGACGGCTACGTGCTGGTGAGTCCGGAATACAACCACGGCACCTCCGCCGTGTTGAAGAACGCGCTGGACACCGTGTACAAGGAGTGGAACAACAAAGCGGCGGGCATCGTGGCCTACGGCAGTGTGAAAGGAGCGCGCGCTGTGGAACAGCTGCGCCTTACCCTGGCCGAACTACAAGTGGCCACCGTGCGGGCCCAAGTGGGTTTCGCGTTGGACCGCGATTTCAAGGACATGAAGACCTTCCAGCCGCAGCCCGGCCACGAGAAGGAGCTCGATGTGATGCTGGACCAGCTCGTGGCCTGGGGAACAGCCCTGCGCGGGGTGCGGGAGAGTATGAAGGAGAAGGCAGAAGTGGGCTAGTGCTTGAGCGCTGATCCGGGAGGCGCCCGATCATGTTAGCACACTGTGCGAGGGATCCCTTTCAGCGGTGTGGACCGCGTTGGTCCTCCGCATGGATCATGTTCAGTTAACGGGATGAGCGTGTTGCTACACCCCGTAGCTCGTGGTGGTCGATCATGCTGGCCGCAGTGGGGAACGGTACTGGTCAGCTTCCAGCGCAGCGTTCCGGGTGTGAGGCATTGGCTATTTTCGGCACTGCCTGCACACCGCTCTCCCCGGATCCTGCGCATGAATCCTTCCACCACCCAACAGCTGATCGGCAGCGTCAGCGCCGGACTCGCTGTGCTCCTTTTCCTGCTTCGGCTGCAACCCTTCCTGTGGGAGTGGGCACGCAAGGAGACGAGCAGCGACCAATGGGTGGCACCCGCGCTTTCCATCCTGGCCC
>DAOORM010000553.1:0-1755 GCA_035389265.1 Flavobacteriales bacterium
AGATCCATCACCGGGTGAAGAACAACCTGCAAACGGTGAGCAGCTTGCTGAGCATCCAAGGCCGAGGCATCGCGGATCCTACGGCCAAACAAGCGGTGAACGACAGCCGCCTGCGGGTGAAGAGCATGGCCTTGATCCACCAGGATCTCTATCGCGACGGCGACCTTACCGGCGTGCAGATGAAAGAGTATGTGGAGAAGCTCGCCACCAGCCTCATCAGCAGTTACGACCGTGCGGATAGCGTTCAACTCCAGCTGGCCATCGAAGACCTCAGCCTCGATGTGGATACGGCGGTGCCTTTGGGCTTGATCCTCAACGAGCTGATCACCAATACACTAAAGTACGCTTGGCCGGATGCTGCTGAAGGAGTGCTCGCGATCGGTATGACCACTTCAGGAGACGCCCTTCGGATATCCGTCCGCGACAACGGCATCGGTTACGACCCCGACGCGGATCGGAGTGCCGACAGCACCGGTTTCGGCCTCGGGATGATCAAGACCTTCGCCAGCAAGCTCAAGGCGGAGTGGAGCATCCGGAACGAGAACGGTACAGTAGTGGACATGATCGTGCGGAATTTCAAACTTGCGCGCTGAATGGCCTCCGTCCGCATCCTCATCGTCGAAGACGAACCACTGATCGCCGAGGACTTGCGCGCGCACCTCGAGGAACTGGGGTATGAGGTCTGTGCCGCCTGCGACAATGCCCTTGATGCCATGGCCGAGATCGCGGCACACACGCCCGACCTGCTCCTGCTGGACATCAACCTGGGTGACGGTGCCGATGGTGTGCAGCTTGCGGAAAGGGTCAATGCCAAGTACAAGGTGCCCTTCATCTTCGTGACCAGCCACAGCGACAAGGCCACGCTCGATCGGGTCAAGCCCTTGCGTCCGGCCGGGTTCATCATCAAGCCCTTCGATGAGAACGTACTGCGTTCACAGATCGAGATCGCGCTGGCCAGATATGCCAATGATGTAGAGGCCAATACCGCTCCCAGTGAAGCCCAGCGTACCGATTTCGTCATCGCCGACAGCATCTTCATCCGCGACAAAGGCAAACTGATGAAGGTGCCATTGGACGACATCCACTACGCACAAGCGGATGACAACTACGTCACCTTGCACACACCCACCAAGAAGTTCGTCATCACCAGCACGCTCGCGGCAGTGGAGGAGAAGCTCAAGAGCCCTCACCATTTGCGCATCCATCGCAGTTATTTGGTCGATCTCCGACAGGTGAGCGCCGTAGAAGAGGGGTATGTGCGCATCGGCAAGGAGAACATCCCCGTAGGCAAGACGCACAAGGAGGCGCTGATGGTTCGGATACGGACGCTCTGACGTTCACCCATCATTTTCGGTCGTTCACCCGATCATTCAGTACCACTTCAGCGGAACGGGTCAAGTTCGTAGGGTCAAAACACACGAGCCATGCGCATCCGTATCGCCCTCGCCCTTGCAGCCGTCGGCCTCTCCGCACTAGCGGCCTACGCCCAACCCAGCGACGCCCAGATCATCAAGGACCTCACCAACCCGGGGGTCTTACGTGTGGAACTGTCGCCCGGTCCCACGAAGAAGGACTGGAACAGCACCTACGCGCAATACATGTGGGTACGTGGGGCCATCGTCTGGCGCAATGCCAATGTGCCCGAGTACCCCAAGGCCGAGGTGAAGATCACGGGCACCGCGCGCTACCACTATGGGGCGAGCACCAGCTTCCGCGAGATGAAGGTCAGCGACAACGAGTATTTCGGACTGCCCG
>DAOORM010000554.1:0-1751 GCA_035389265.1 Flavobacteriales bacterium
CCGCGATGTACTGGCTACCGCGACTCGCGCCGATGCTTCATTGTCGGGATCCGTGGAAGCTCGGCGTGCACAAGCCCTGCGCGGTCTGGAGCGGTTGGAGAAGGGCTTGCTGCGCGCGGCGAAACGCGATCAAGCAGTGGCGCTGAACCGAATGGACACGATCAAAGCCGCGCTCTTCCCCGGAGGAGGGTTGCAGGAACGACGCGATAGCATCCTTCCGCGCATAGCAGCCGAGGGCCTTGTAGCCTTGGACAACTGGAAGGATGTGCTCGACCCACTCGATCCCACCTTCGTGGTGGTGGTGGAGCCTTGAACGGTAGCCTCAGTACACGAAGCGCTGGCTCTCCACGTGCTCCCCATCGGTGACGCGGAAGACATAGGCCCCACGCGAGAGCACCAAGCCGTAGAAGTCTGTGCGGCCATCCATCAGTGTGTTCCCGCCCAGGATGCGCCTGCCGGTCATGTCCATGATCTCGTAGGTGCTGCCAGCTGAGAACCTATGCACGGCTGTCCAGTTCGTGCCATCACCGAAGATCACCAAGGGGCGTTCATGCAGTTCGCCGAACATCACGGCCACCATGTTGGAGACCGTGCTCGTGCCGTCCACATCGGTTTGCCGCAGGCGGTAGTAGCTCAGGCCTGCGTGCGGTGCCAGGTCGATCTCGGTATAGGTCTGCAAGGCGTTACTTGTTCCAGCACCTGGTACTTCTGTGACGGTCTCGAAGACGACCCCATCGCGGCTGCGCTCCACCGTGAACAAGGCATTGTCCCGCTCCGAGGCCGTGGCCCATTCCACACGAACAACAGTGCCCTCCGGCTTTGCGTTGAATTCTAGGAGCGTGATCGGGAGCGGATTGCTCTGGGTGATGGAGGCCAAGGTCCAAGCTGTGGTGGTTGCGTTGAACAAGCTTTGCACAGCGGCAGTCGGTATGGTGCCCGAGGCGAAGGTGCCTACAGCGCCGCCATTCCCGCGATCGCGCCAAGTACCCGGCGCTGGCAAGGCGGTATCGTCCCAGCGGGCCACGCGCAGGTCGGGCAAGTTCGTGACCCCACAGCTCGCAGGAGCCTCCCACGTGAGCGAGACCACCGCGTTCGGGGTGCCCACACTGCGGTCGATGGTCCAGTATTCGCAGGTGCTCACATGGTGCAAAGTCGGGTCGCCGGTGCTGCCCCATACCGCCGCTGAGATCGGGAAGTACTCAGCACGGAACGCATCGGTGACCGAACCGCTGATGCTGCTAACACCGCAGGGCCGGTATTCGCCGCCTTTTCCCACCGGGAAGGAGAAGTTCGTGTTGCCGATCTTCTCCATAGGCCCGTTCACGTAGCTGTTGTCGCTTCCGCCCGAAACGCTGCTCCCCGCGCGCATTGTGAGCAGTTCTGTGGCGGTGGTGTTGACCAACCCGGTCGTCAGCGTCAACACACCACCAACAGCCACCGGCGCGTTCAAGGTGAGGCTTCCACTGGCCTTGTTCAACGAGAGGTTCGTCATCACCTCTTGGAATCCAGTGGTGGATATGCTCTGTGAGCCGAGGCCATTGAAACGCAGTGTGCCGAAAGTCTCATCCAAGGTGGCTTCCGTAGGTCCGGCGTTGCTGTAGTTGCCCGCGATGGAAATGGTCCCACCCACACCGGCCCCTGCGAGGTCTACCAAGCCACCAGTGCCGATGGTGAGGTCACCGGAGAAGGAGACGGTGTTACCCGGGACTTCGTTCCGGAACACAGCCTCGTTGGCCGCGGTGCCTTGGATG
>DAOORM010000555.1:0-1749 GCA_035389265.1 Flavobacteriales bacterium
CGATCGCGTTCTGGATGTAGGTGCTGATCTCGCTCACATCGCCGCGGTTGATCACCCCATGGACGCGGTCATCCGTGAGTTGATCGGCCACTTTTACGCAACGGTAGCAGAGGATGCAGCGCGTCATGTGAAGCTTGATCGTCTCGCCGATGTCGATCGGTTCAAAGGTGCGGCGCTCGAATTCGTAGCGGCTGGCCTCCTTGCCGTTCTCGTAGCTCAGGTCCTGCAAGTGGCACTCACCGGCCTGGTCGCAAATGGGGCAATCCAGCGGGTGGTTGATCAACAGCATCTCCACCACGCCGTTGCGCGCGTCCACCAGACCGGGGTCCGTGGTATTGGCCACCTCCATGCCGTCCATCACCGCCGTACGGCAGCTGGCCACCGGCTTGGGCATGGGGCGCGGGTCCTTATCGCTGCCTTTGGTCACCTTCACGATGCACGTGCGGCAGTAACCTCCGCTGGTCTTCAGCGAGCTGTAGTAGCACATCGCCGGCGGCACCACATGGCGGTCGGCGGTGTTGCGCTCGCCGATCATGCGTGCAGCCTGCAGGATCGTGGTCCCATCGGGGACTTCGATCATGATGCCGTCTATGGTGACCTTGGGCATGGGTTGGGCGTCAGAGCTTTAGGCTGAGGCGAGGGGAGTCGGACGGCTGCGAAAGTAGTGCTCCCTCCCGAAGTGATACCATGATCGGGGGAGTTTATCGACCAGAGATCAGTAGTCATCGATCTAAATACAAGGCAGGTTGGGGGAGGTGGTATAGGAAAACTGGAAGGTTAAGAGGATCGAGCCCACCAAGTAGTGATCGTAATAGTGGGATGATCAACTTTATGCATGAATTGTCGCTGTCACTTGGTTTCCGGAGCCCTGAGCCCTTCATCCCGGATCGGGTAGGCCAAGTGCTTTGACTATTACTACCTTTGCGTCCATGTGCGCCCGTGGCCGTGCCCAGATCCTCACCCAGGAGGCCATCGACAGGATGCGGATCCCGGGCGGGCGCTATGTGTTCCGCGAGCTGGCCGTATTCAAGAGCGACCTGAGCGAGGAGGATCAGCGCAAAGTGGATCCGGCGCGGGTGGGTTTCCGTTCGGACTTCTTCACGATCGCGCTGATCCGCAGCGGCAACGTCAGCGCGCGGATCGATCACAAGGAATACCGGTTGAGCGCAGGCGACGTGACCTTCGCAGGACCCCACCGCATCAAGCAGATGGTGGGGGCGAACACGGAATGCGAGATCCACGCCCTCCTGTTCACCGTGGAGTTCCTCAAGCGATTGAAGATGGGGCGCATCACGGAACATCTGGCGCTCTTCAGCACGGCGGAGCTTCCGGTGTTGCATCTCGATGCTAACGAACGAGCGGTGCTTGAGGCGGCCATCACGCGACTGGAACAGCGCATTGATGCGGTGCACGAGCACACGTTCGGAACCGAGATGGTGGTGAACGCCTTCGCCGACCTGTTGTTGGAGCTGGGCCATATCGGGCATCGCAAGGGCGATGTGCAACCCAATCCCATAGGCCGCAAGGAGGAACTGGTGGCGGGTTTCGCACAGCTGATGCAGCAACACTACATTGAGCAGCGCCAGCTCGGCTTCTACAGCGAACGCCTCTTCGTGACCACCAAGCACCTGTCCGAAACGGTGAAGGAGATCACCGGACGCACGGCGGGTCAATTGATCGACGATATCCTTTTGGTAGAGTCGCGCCGCATGCTGGATGATACCGGACTGAGCATCGCCGAGGTAGCGG
>DAOORM010000556.1:0-1744 GCA_035389265.1 Flavobacteriales bacterium
CCGGAGTAGCTCCAACGCAGCACGAAGGCCTCGTTGGCCGGCACATCGATGGAGTAGCGACCTTGGTCATCGCAGGCCACACCCGTGCTGGTGCCTGCGATGGTGACACTGGCGCGTGGCAGGGTGTTGCCATATTCGTCGCGTACCGTTCCACGGATAGTACCGGTGTTCTGGGCCAACGTCCAAACGCTGTGCAGGAGGAGAAAGGTCAGCAGGACGTGCCGCATGCGATAGGTCGGCTAAGATAACGGGGGCTTTTCCAGTGAAGTATGCGGTATCACCCGAGCACGCCGCTGATGTTGTCCACCAACTGCGCTGGGCCGCCGAAATGCTCCAGGACCAGCAGGTTCAGGCGCTGGCTCGCTGCGCGGAGACGTTGGCGCGCTTCGTCCTCCACACCGCCGCCGATCACGAGCAACTTGGCATCGCCTTTGGCAAGGTCCGACAGCAGCACTTCTTCGTCCATATGCCCCACCGCGTTGATACCCACTGCTTTCAATTGCTGGTCGACCAGCGCCATCATGGCGGCGTTGCGCCCGAAGAAGTACACCCGTTTTGTCGGCATGGGCGCAAGGTATTGAAGCGATGATCGTTATTGCATCCTGCACTTGGTTCTTCCTTTCTTACAACTTGTTCCTTCCTCCATCTTCCCATAGGCGGCTACCTTTCGGCCATGGATGCTCGTGCCACTGCTTTTCTGCGCCTGTTGGATATCATGGATACCCTCCGGGCCGAATGTCCGTGGGACCGCAAACAGACCATGGAGACCCTACGGCCGCTCACCATCGAGGAGACCTATGAATTGGGCGATGCCATTTTGAAGGACGACCTGCAGGAGGTGAAGAAGGAGCTGGGTGATCTGCTGCTCCACATGGTGTTCTATGCCAAGATCTGGCAGGAGAAAGGGTCCTTCGACATCACGGAGGTTTTGAACGGGATCTGCGAGAAACTGATCCATCGGCATCCGCACATCTATGGTGAGGTGAAGGTGACTGGTGAAGAGGAGGTGAAGGCCAATTGGGAGCGCATCAAGCTCGCGGAAAAGGCGGCGCAGGGTGCGGCCGATACCACGCCCAGCGTGCTGGAAGGTGTTCCGCGGGGTTTACCCAGCTTGGTGAAAGCCATCCGCATCCAAGACAAGGCTCGTGGCGTTGGCTTCGATTGGGAACACCGCGATCAGGTATGGGCCAAGGTGCACGAGGAGTTGGGTGAACTGAAGCACGAAGTGGACGCCAACAGTCCGAAACAGGCTGAAGAACTCGGTGATGTGCTCTTCAGCTTGGTGAACTACGCCCGCTTCTTGGGCATCGATCCCGACGAGGCGTTGGAACGCACCAACCGCAAATTCATCCAACGTTTCCAGTACCTGGAGCGCGAAAGCCACAAGGACGGGAAGGTGCTGGGCGAGATGAGCCTCGCCGAGATGGATGCGTATTGGGAGAAGGCCAAAGAGAGGTAGCGCCCGATCGACCGGCAACACCGGGTGGATAACGATCAGTTCACATTTCTAACCCCGGATCGAGCGACCTTTGCGGCCCATTTCACGTCCCCAAGAAGAGATGAGCATGATGTCCCGGGTCCTGATGCGTGCGCTGTCGTCACTGGTAGTGGTCCTCTTTGTTGGCCAAGCACACGCCCAGATCCCCACCAAATGCCTAGAGATCGAGAGCATCCTGGTGGATGCATGCAACCCGGCCGCCTTGTGTGCGGGAAGCTCGGAGGGCCAGAATGAAATGGTGCGCTT
>DAOORM010000557.1:0-1740 GCA_035389265.1 Flavobacteriales bacterium
CGGCTGCGGGTGCGGTCGGAGAAAGATGGGATCATCGGTCCGTTGAGCGAACGGCAGTTCATGTTCAACGCCGCCACCGCCCAGAAGATCACCTTGAGCAACGCGCCCCACGAACGCTACAACGACGGTGGTGCCTTCACACTGGTGGATGGCATCACCGCGCAGGAGAAGCGTGTGAACACCGAGTGGCTGGGCTGGCGCGAAGGGGTGACGATCACCGTGGATCTTGGCAGCTTGCAGGAGATCAGTCGAATGAGCGTTGGCGCCTTGCACGAGACCTACAGCTGGATCCATGCACCGAAAGCGATCGAATTCCTGGTGAGCACCGACGGGAAGAACTATACCTCAGCAGGCATGGCCTTCCCGCAGATGCGCGAGATCCCTGTCATCCCTGCTGACCCGATCAAGCGGAGATCCACGTCGATGGCCAGGGTCCATGGGCGCAACGCGTTCGCATTGGACAAGCCGACCAAGGCTCGTTACGTGCGGTTGGTGGTGCAACACATCGGCGACATTCCACCTAGCGACCCCGGCGCGGGGAACCCTGCGTGGATGTTCCTGGACGAGGTGGAAGTGCGTTGAGGTATGATCTTTGAAGCCTGATCGCTATGAAACATCTGCTCCTTGCCGGCCTGTTGCTCGGCAGTCTTTCCGCAAGGGCCCAGAACGTCATCTGGAGCCATGCCATCGGTAATTGGCGGAATGGCCCCACGGTGTACATCACGCCACTGATCGAGACAACCGAAGCCTTCACCACAGCGCAGTTGATCGCCCGGTACAAGGCCGAATACCCCGAATTGAAGGACGTGACCGATCTGGACGTCTTGCGTTTCGGGACGCCCGAAGAAGGCAATGACAGCCGCAACACCTTGAAAGCGAAGTACGGCATGCGCAAGCTCGAGGTGGTGATGCTCGAGGCACCGAAGGAACAGCCCGTCACCCCTGCACCTACGCGCCCCTGACCGGTGTCGCCTTCCCGCCGCCTCAGCTACCTTGCCCTCATGCAGCGCACGGCGCTCGTCCTACCCTTGCTATTGAGCGGAACGTTCACTTCCGCTCAACTCAACGATAATCGGAACAGCTTCACCCGTGTCGATAGCCTGCGCGGTGGCATCGGTCCTGAACGTGCGTGGTGGAACGTGGTGAGCTACGATGTGTGGGTCCAGCCGGATCCTGCTGAGCGCTCCATCCGGGGCACCACGACGATCGCCTTCGACGCGGTAGCAGAAGGACGTCGCATGCAGATAGACCTGCAACAGCCGCTCGTGGTGGACAGCATCCTCGTGGATGAACCGGCCTTCGTCGATGGGAGCATTAGCATCCGACAACGATCCTTAGCCTTTGAGCGTGAAGGCGACATCATCTGGCTCGATCTATCCGGCACCATGAAAGCGGGTGAAGCCAACACCGTCATGATCATCTACCATGGCGCGCCCAAATCGGCGAAGAACCCGCCTTGGGATGGAGGGTGGATCTGGCGCAAGGACAGCGCGGGGAACCCTTGGATGAGCGTGGCCTGTCAAGGTCTCGGCGCCAGCGCGTGGTACCCCTGCAAAGACCATCAGAGCGATGAGCCGGAGGAGGGCGCCATGTTACGCATCACCGTGCCGGATAGCTTGCAAGCGATCGGCAATGGTCGCCTGGTGAGCACCTGGAAGAACGCCGAGGGCATGACCACATGGAACTGGCATGTGAAGGAGCCGATCAACACGTACAACCTGGTGCCCTACATCGGCAAGT
>DAOORM010000558.1:0-1722 GCA_035389265.1 Flavobacteriales bacterium
GGGCGGTGCTTCGCGGCCGTGCAGACCGCTGACGATGTCGCGGGTGATGCGTTCGTGGATCACATGATGGCATGCTGATGCATAATCGCCGGCCAAGTTCATCGACAGCCAATAGGCCTGTCCTTCGAACCAGTCCAAAGGCAACCAGGCGAGGTGTTGCGCTTCGCGGGGAAGTCGGCACATTTCCATGGCCAGTTTGGTGAAGTGCTTCGCGATGTTCGCACCAAGGCCGCGTGAACCCGAGTGGGACAATAGACCGATGTACTTCCCAGCTTTCACTCCCTTCTCAGGGATGTCGGCCTTGATCTCCACCTCGCCGAATTCCACGAAATGATTACCAGACCCCGACGTACCCAGCTGTTTCGCTGCGGTTGCTTGCAGGTTACGTAGCAGCGCCAGGTCACCGAACTCGCGGCGGTCGATCACCTCGTGTTCCATTGGACGAGCATGACCGCGACCTGCACCGAACATCGTGTTGCGCACCAGCGCTGTGGTCAGGTCTTTTTTGCGCTTCTGTAGTTCGAAAGCATGCATATCGAAGATCGACAAGCACATGCGACAGCCGATATCCACACCTACCGCGTAGGGGATCACTGCGTTCTCCACAGCGAGCACGCCACCGATGGGCAGTCCGTAGCCCTGGTGCGCATCGGGCATGAGGGCGCCGGCCACCGTCACAGGCAGCTTCATGACGATCTCCATCTGGTGGATGGCACCCTGCTCGATGTGCTCACTGCCGTACGCGCGGTAGTCTCTGCGGGGCACTAGCTCGTGCATCACTTCAGCCTTGCGGTCGCGACCGGTCAAGGCATCTGCGATGGGTGCGTAGAGCTCGTGCTCGGTATAGGCAGCGGGATCCGCAGCGATTCGCGCCAGCAAGGCCAGCACCTCATCCTTCGGGGTCTTGCGGTGAAGTTTCAACATCAAATTGATGGCGATGCCGATCGCACGTCCTTCCGGGAATCCGGCCGCGATCAGGTCCTTGCCGTGGAGTTTCAAGCCTTTCATGTCTTACCCGCCATAGCCTTGGCGGAGGAGGGTTCGTAATTGCTAATGTTCACTTCTTTGGTGGATGGACGGGTTCGAACCGTCACCAACTGCATCACAAGCAGGCGTGCTACCGTTACACCACATCCAACATGTTCGTGGAAGTCGCAGGACTCGAACCTGCTTAGCCCGAAGGCTCCGGTTTTACAGACCGGCCCAGCTCTCCAACGCTGGCGCACTTCCCTGTGGAAGAGGATGGGGTCGAACCATCACCTGCCGGGCTTCAACCGGCCGCTCTACCCGAGAGCTGCTCTTCCATTTCTGACCATCAGATCTTGCGATCATCGGATCCATCCGTTGGCCCGGCGGGACTCGAACCCGCACCCCTCGGTTAAAAGCCGAGTAGTCTTCCATACGACCTCCAAGCCACTATGCGGTGCCGACGGGGATCGAACCCGTGAACTCCCGGTAGACAGCCGGGCATTGTACCGCTCAACTACGGCACCGTGGTGACGGGTATGGGACTCGAACCCATGTGAACGCCTTGAAAGGGCGCTATCCTGGTCCATCTAGATGAACCCGCCATTGTTGCCAGGGCTGGATTCGAACCAGCATAGGCAGCTCCAAAAACTGCTGTCCTGCCGTTAGACGACCTGGCAATTCGCATCATCTCATCATTCTAGAATGACCACCAGGAGAGACTCGAACTCCCAACCTTCCGGGTCGAAACCGGAC
>DAOORM010000559.1:0-1718 GCA_035389265.1 Flavobacteriales bacterium
ACTTCGCAGGACCTTGCCGGCCTACATGCTTCCGGAGCGGATCATCCACGTGGATCTGATGCCCATGACCGCCCACGGGAAACTGGACCGCAAGGCTTTGCTGGCCTTGATCGATCATGGATAGAACAGAACTCTTGAAGCGGTTGCGTGAGCGCCTTGTTGCGCGCGCTGAACGACTTGGTCTGCGAGCGGATGAATTGGACGGCTCGCTCGATCTGGTGCGCACCGGCCTGCTCGATTCGCTAGGTTTCGTGGACCTGATCACCGAAATGGAGCAGGAGATGGGATGTGAAGTGGACCTGGCCGCAGCTTTCGACAAACCTGGTGCCACCACCTTGGATGGGGTCATCGGTCTTTTCGTCAAGCGATGAACGAGGTCGTCATCATCGCCGTCACGAACCCTTCCGATGATCGGTTGGAACAACTGATCCCGATGTTCGAGGACCTGCATGAGGTGATGCACGCGCATGGCATGATGCAGCGTCTGGCGGCCGATGGCGCGCAACTCTGGTTACAAGGCATCAAAGCCGGGCTCGAGCGCTTCAATCGGATGGTGCTCGCGGTGGATGGCGACACGGTCGTCGGGTTCACCTGTGGATCGATCAAACTGGCGCCTGAATACCTGGGTGGTGGACGCGTGGGCCATTGGACGCACTTGTACGTGGATGCCGCACACCGCCGCGGCGGCGTATCGCGGGCCATGTCTGACCTGTTACACGTCTGGTTCCGCGAGAAGGGTGTATCGAGCATCGAGACCCAGGTGGTACGCGATCATCCCAGTTCCGTGCCCTTCGCGGAGTCCTACGGCTACGCGGTGGAATGGATAAATCTGCGGCTGCAGCTTTGAGCACCACGAACCCCTTGCGCGATCGACCGGCACGGATCGGTCTGAAGCCGGGCGAGAACGTGTTGCTTTCCGCGGACATCACACGCCTCGCGTGGGTGCACCGACGGTCGGGAGCAGCGCAAGTACCTGCGCTCTTGTTGGATGCGTTCCTGGACCATCTTGGACCAGAGGGCACGCTCGCGGTACCCACCTTCAACCACGACCTACGTGATGGTGAGCGGTACGACTCGCAGCGCACGGCACCGATCACCGGGATCTTGCCCATAGCGGCCTTGCGGCATCCATCCTTCAAGCGGACAGCTCATCCCTTGCATTCCTTCGCGGTCGCTGGCCGTGGCCAAGACCGTTTCCAAGCGTTGGATGATGTAAGCAGTTTCTCCGCAGCATCCCCATTCGCGCTCTTTCGGAGTGGGCGCTTCAAAGTGGTGGGCATCGACATGGACCTGGACTACGCGTTCTCCTATTTCCACCATGTGGAGGAACTCGAACAGGTGCCTTACAGAAGGTGGAAAGACTACACGATACGGTATGCACATGATGGAGCCGAGACAACGCGCGCGTTCAGGCTCTACGCCAAACGCTGGGGTTATGCGAACCGGCTCCGTGATCTGGAGCCTTTGCTAATGGAAGCAGGTGCGCTCGAACGCATGACCATTGATGGGAGCCGCGTCATCACGGTGGATGTGGCCTCGGCGCATGCCGTGATAGAGCAGGACATCCGGAATAACGGCGCACGCAGCATCGTGCATTTCACGGGGCGCAATTGGTTGCGCGATGCGCTGAACAGCATCCGTCCGCAACGACCGTCGCGCTCGGCCACGCAACTTCAAGATGCCGATGTTCGTCCACATTGAACGACCATCTCCGCGGG
>DAOORM010000560.1:0-1713 GCA_035389265.1 Flavobacteriales bacterium
TCGGACCGCATTCGATGCTGCCATCGGTCATGCGCGTGAAGTGTACGCCCAGGAAGGGGAAACGTGGATCCGGCACCGGGTAGATCAGGTGCTTCACCTTGTGCTTGCCTTGCTCCGTGAGGTCGTAGTAGTCGCCGCGGAAGCCGACGATCTGCTCCTTCACCTGGGCGCCGTCCTTACGTGCCAGGCGATCGCTCTGCAGCCCACCGCAGAAGACCACGTAGCGCGCGGTGTACGTGCCTTTGGAGGTGCGCACCACGGTGTGTTGGCCTGTTTGATCGGCTCCCAGGAACTCCTCGCCCAAGCTCACGCGGCTGTTGGGTTGACGTGTGGTCGCGATGCTGGCCATCTTCTCGGTGGCGCCCCGGAAATCGATGATGCCGGTACAACCCACCCGCACTCCGGCGATGCCCTCACAGTGCGGCTCGATCTCGCGGATCTGCTCCGGAGTGACCCGTTCCATGCCTTCGATACCGTTGGCGACGCCGGTATTGTAGATCTTCTCCAAGCGCGGCAACTCGTCCATGTCGGTGGCTACGATCAGTTTGCCGCATACATCGTGATTTACTCCATGCTCCTTGGCGAAGGCCACGAGTTCGCGGCGCCCGGAAACACAATTCTTGGCCTTGAAGCTGCCGGGTTTGTAATAGATGCCGCTGTGGATGACCCCGCTGTTGTGGCCGGTCTGGTGATCGGCGAGCGCTTTCTCCTTTTCGAGCAGCAGGATGCGCAGGTCAGGGAACCGCGCTTGCATCTTGTACAAGGTAGCCGCACCCACGATGCCTCCACCCACGATCACCACATCCCAGTTCGCTTGTTCGCTCATCGGTTCCGATCAAGGCTACGAAAGTACTCGGCACCAGTGTATGCCACAGGTCAGTTATGGTAAGGAATAGCAGGCTGGTCAGTCCTCGGCTTGCACCACAGGCACTTCGCGGGAGGGCACCATGAAGAGGAGGATCAAGCCCACCACGAAGAAGCTGCCGATGATCACCACGGTATTGCGCAGGTCGCCAGTGAGCTGGTAGACCAGACCGTAGGCGAAGGTGCCCAGCACGGTGCTGAGGTAGTAGCTCACGTCGTAGAACGAGAAGTACGAAGCGTGGTCGATGGTTTCCGGCAGGAACTTGGAATACGTGCTGCGCGAGAGGGCCTGACTGCCACCCATCACGAGCCCTACACCACTGGCGAGCAGGTAGAACTCGGTGGCCCACTGGATGGTGTAAGCACCCACGCAGAGCAGGATCCAGGCCGAGGCACCGATCATGAGCGCGCCCACATTGCCGAAGCGCTTGCTGAGCCACACGAAAAGGAAGGCGCCGACCACGGCCACCAGTTGGATCAACAGGATGCTCAAGATCAGGCTGGCATCGCCGATGGGGACCACGGCACCGGAGGCATCCACCTCCTTGATCTCCTCCTTGGCATACGTCACCGCGAGATACATGACGGTTTGGATACCCATGTTGAGCACGAAGAAGGCCATGAGGTAGCTGTTCAACCGTTTCGTGCTCTGGAGCTCCTTCCAGGTCTTTCGCAGTTCGCGGTAACCATTGGCGATGATGTTGCCTTCTGGTCGGCGCCCGTACTGATCATCGGGCAATACGCGGAAAGCGAGTTGTGCGAAGCCTGCCCACCACAACCCCACCGTGATGAATGCGATCCGTGCGGGCACATCGGTGAAAGTGTGGCCGAAGAGCGTCATCTCCTTAG
>DAOORM010000561.1:0-1697 GCA_035389265.1 Flavobacteriales bacterium
TTCCACATCGTTGCTCAGCCGGTCCTTCAAGTCGCGACCTTCCTCCATAAGAAAACGGATGAAGTCGTTCACCTCGTCCTTGGTCATGGAAGCGGCATCCCCAGCCTTTCCTTTGGCTTTCGCCCACTCATCGCGACCCTTGTCGATCAATTCGTCCAGGTCGTCCTTCGCATCGTGAGCGCGACGGGCGAGTCGTTCACGCGTTTCCTTTCCTGAACGGGGGGCGAAGAGTACGCCGAGTGTTGCGCCTACTGCGGCACCGGCAAGGAATCCGAGGATCCCGTAGTTGCGGTCGTTGCTCATGGTTTCGGTTGTTTGGTCATCAAGCTTCCAAGTTCCGCTCCGGAATGACCATACCAAGATACGTTAACCGGGAACGGCAGGATCAGCGCGCAATACAAGCCTTTTGACGGCTGAACACTCGGTGGGTCACCGGGCAAGGTGTGTGGCGTTGATTCCCCGATCCGGGGAAAGGGTCAACGCAGCCACTTCCGCTCCATCACGAACGTGCCGAAGGGGATGATGGAGGCGAGCCCCAGACCGAAGATCCGCTCCACATCCCATTTCAGTTTCGTGAACAAGGGCACCGCAGCCACCCAGTACCACACGAAGAGCACACCGTGCGCCCAGCCCACCACTTTCACGGCCCACGGCCAGTCAGCCAGATACTTCAGCGGCATGGCGATGAAGATCAGGATGAGGAAGCTCCAGCCTTCGGCGATGGCCACACGGCGGAAGCGGGTGATGATGGGGTCGATCATGGTGGGGCGAAGGTCGGAATGGAACGCCAATGACTATTGAAGCGCGATGGTTCCGAGCGTGGAGGAAGATCAGGTCAACCGCTCGATGATCCCTTCCACGTTCTGCCGCCATACAGGAAACAGGTCATCATTCTCCTCCCAGAGCTCGCGCAATTCGGAGTTCTCGCCCAAGATCCGTTGCAGGTGCCGTAGGGCCGTCGCTTTCAATGGTCCCGGGTCCTTCTCCCTCACCACGGAGATGACGGTCGCCAAGGTTTCTTCATCATCGCAGCGGTACACGGTTCCGTTCAGCGCGGCGTCGATGACCGCACCGCTCACGAGGATGCACTGGCCGTCCGTGTACTCCAGGTAATCGCTATCCTCCACGTTGCCGAACCATTCATTGATCTGTTCAATGGGATCGGCCAATGATAGAGATGCAAGCACGTCGATGGCCGTGTCGTCGTCGAAGATGCCGGTATCCCAAGCTCCCATGGCTGCGGTCGTTTCACCCCCGCATCGGCACCCGCACCGCAGCAAAAGCCTTCTGTTGCACGCTGTAGCTGTGGCCTTTGCTGATGATGTGCACTTTCACGCCTTCGATGGAGAAGGGTTCACCCTCTTCCACATCGGCGTAGTCACTGTAAGTGATCTCGTGACCGTCGAAGATCATCACCTGGCCGCTGCCGATGGTCTCCAGCATTTCACCGTTGGTGATCACCACACCGGTATCTTCGCCAAGGCCGATCCCGATCGCTGAGGGGTTGGCGGCCACGGCTTGTGTGAGGCGGCTGAATCGGCCGCGTTCCACGAAGTGGCTATCGATGATCACATCATAGATGAGGGCCGCGCCGGTGGTCATCTTCACACCGCCTTTGATCAGTCCACTGGCGCTGTGGCCCTGGTAGATCATGGTGCTGCTCATGCACATGGCGCCCGCACTGGTGCCAGCGATCA
>DAOORM010000562.1:0-1696 GCA_035389265.1 Flavobacteriales bacterium
CCCGAGGGAAGCGGCTATCTGTACTACCGCTACTTCGCCTTCATCGCTCCGGTGATCGCCTTGCTCGTGTTGCACGGCTCTAGTGCGCTGGGTCGTATAGGCCGACCCACCCGCATGGTGTGGACATTGCTCTGCGCGATCCTTTCGATCGCGTACATGGATCGGACGCGACCCATCAACACGCCCAACATGGAAGCGACGGGCTGGGTCCTGGCGCGCAATTATGGCGACAGGCCCATCGTGTTGTTGCGCATGATCCAACGTGCGCCCATAGACCATCAGCATGATCTGGTCTACGGCGCTGGCTGGGGACTGACCGCCGCGCTGTTCGATGGTAAGAACACCCGGGACACCACCGCAGTGAACACCTTCGTTCAGCTGTGGCAGGCCTTCCCCCAAGCCCAGCACCAACAGCTGGAGCACGGCGTGCTGCGCGCGTTCGATCCGGGCATCACACCGGCGCTGGATCCGGCGCTGATGCCTGTGTTGCGCGAGCGGATGGTTCCCTGAGCGCATCCTTCCTTCGGCTCCACCATCCAAGGGTTCACCCGTCCCATCGCACGGGATGCCCGCTCCATCACCACGTGTGGTGCCGGCCGCGATGCGCGCATCCACCTTCGATGCACCAACTACACACCCATGCGAACACGACTTACCCTGGCCACCGCCGCGATCTCCTTCGCCGCAGCAGCCCAATGGACATCGGTGCCCAGCGGCACCACCACCATGCTCGAGGCGGTACACGCCATCGACGCACAACACCTCCTGGCTAGTGGCAAGGATGGTGTGCTCTTCCGATCCACCGATGCGGGCAGCAGCTGGCAACCGCTGGTCTCGGACTACGGCGATGACATCAATGAAGTGATGCAACTGAGCACACAAGAATTCCTGCTCTTCGCCGATGGCGGTGTGGTGATCCACAGCACCGACGGTGGCAACACCTGGGACAACGCTTCCGCCGGCACTTCCAGCGAGCTGGTGGGCGCGGCCCGTCAGTCCGGGGTGATCATCGCCGTGGGCGAGGAAGGAACCATCGTGCGCAGTGCTAGTGCGGGCGCAACATGGAGCACCATGACCTCGGGCACCGTGCAGGACCTGCAAGCCGTGCAGGCACTGGGTGCTCAGGATTGGTTCGCCGTAGGCAAGAACGGCACCGCCCTCCGCAGCAGCGATGATGGCTTCACGTGGACCAGCATCGCCACCTCTACTACGGCCGACCTGAACGATCTGCGCTTCACCGACGCCAACAACGGTTTGATCTGCGGTGATGAGGGCGTGCTCCTCCGCACCACCGACGGCGGCACGCAGTGGACCGCGGTGAACAGCGGCACGGGCTTGGAGTTGAACGCGCTGTGGAACGATGGGGCTACCTGGTATACCTGTGGCGTGGGCGGCACGGTGCGCACCACCAGCAACGGCACCTCGTGGATCGCGATGACCACGCCCGTGACCACGGAGCTGCGCGATATCGTGGTGAGCGGCGGAACCGGTGTGGCCGTAGGCGACCTCGGCACGGTGATCCGCCTCGGCGCTGGCGGCACGGCCATCGCGGACGATCCCTTCCAACACGGTATGCAGCTGCGCTCCGGAAGAGGCGTGGTCGTGATCATCGTGGACGACGTGGAGCTGATCGGCCACGTGCACGCGTCCGTGTTGGATATGCAAGGCCGTACGGTGCGTCGCCTCGGTGCGCTCG
>DAOORM010000563.1:0-1695 GCA_035389265.1 Flavobacteriales bacterium
GGAGGCCTTCGCCAAGGCGCGGGAGGAGAACAAGCTCGTGCTCGTGAGCGTAGGCTACAGCAGCTGCCATTGGTGCCATGTGATGGAACGCGAATGCTTCGAGGATGAAACGGTAGCGCAGGTGATGAACGAGCGCTTCGTGTGCATCAAGGTGGACCGCGAAGAACGGCCCGATGTGGACCAGGTGTACATGACCGCCGTGCAGTTGATGACCAACCGCGGCGGGTGGCCATTGAACTGCTTCACCCTGCCTGATGGGCGACCCGTGTATGGGGGAACCTATTTCCCGCCTGCGCAATGGACCCAGGTCTTGAAGCAACTAGCGGACACCTACGCGCAGGAACCGGAGCGCGTTAGGGCCCACGCGGCGCAACTGCACCAAGGCGTGGCATCGCAGCGGCTGGTGGCATCTCCTACCGAAGAAGGCGGCTTGGAGCAGCGCGATGCCTTGCGCGCCCTGGTGGATAAATGGAAGCAGCAACTCGACCACGTGGATGGCGGTCCGGACAAGGTGCCCAAGTTCCCCATGCCGGACAACTACCGGTTCCTGCTGAAGTACGCCTGGCTCACGTTCGATGATGAACTGAAGAAGCACGTGGAGCTCACCCTCGACAAAATGGCCTTGGGTGGCATCTTCGATCAAGTGGGCGGAGGCTTCGCACGCTACAGCACCGATGCCGTGTGGAAGGCGCCCCACTTCGAGAAGATGCTGTATGACAACGCACAGCTCGTTAGCCTATACAGCCAAGCCTATCAAGCCTTCAAGAAACCGCTCTACAAGGACACGGTGGAGCGCACACTGGCGTTCATCACCCGTGAGATGACCTCGCCGGAAGGCGCCTTCTACAGCGCGTTGGATGCCGATACAGAAGGTGAGGAAGGACGCTATTATGTGTGGACCGAAGACGAGCTCCGCGAAGCCTTGGGCGATGAGCTGGCCTTCGTCATGGACTACTACGGCATCGGCCCCAAGACCGCTTGGGAGCACGGCCGCCATATCCTATTGCGCCAGCAGGATGACGAGGCTTTCGCGCAGCAGCGGAACCTGTCGGTCGATGAGGTGCGCCAGCGCGTGGGAAGCGTGAACGCGCGGTTGCTCGCCGCACGTGAACGACGTGAAAGACCCGGGCTTGACGACAAATCGCTGGTCTCGTGGAACGCACTGATGGTGACGGGCCTCTGCGATGCCTTCGAGGTCTTCGGGAATGAACGGTATGAACGCGCGGCCATCCGCACGATGGAACTGATCCTCGCGAAATGCAGGCGATCCAACGGCGGTCTCTGGCACCTCTACAAGGATGGCAAGGCCTCCATCAACGGGTTCCTGGAGGACTATTGCTTCACCATCGAAGCCTTGCTCGCCTTGTACGGCATCACCTTCGAAGAGCGTTGGCTCATCGAAGCACGTGCCCTCGCGGAGCATGCGATCCGCCACTTCCACGACGAGGCGACCGGATTGTTCAATTTCACCAGCGACCTTGATCCTGGGCTGATCACGCGGCCGATGGAACTGCACGACAACGTGATCCCCGCCTCCAACAGCAGCATGGCCAATGGGCTCTTCGTGCTGGGCACCCTGTACGACGATGAACGCTACCTCGCGCTGAGCGAACGTGCGGCGCAGAGCGGAACCACCCAGCTGGCCATCTACCCCACCGGTCACTCGCATTGGGCACAGGGCTTGTTGATGCGCGT
>DAOORM010000564.1:0-1678 GCA_035389265.1 Flavobacteriales bacterium
ATTGATCAGCACCATGGCGGGGGTGAACGACGAGAAACCCGCTCACGCTGCCTGGCCCCTGCCCGGTGTGCAACCTGTGCTGCTGACACCCGAGGGCAAGGAGATCACCGAGAACGAGGTGGAGGGCCTGCTGTGCATGAAGTTCCCGTGGCCGAGCATCCTGCGCACCACCTGGGGCGACCACGAGCGCTGCCGCCAGACCTACTTCAGCAGCTACAAAGGCTACTACTTCACCGGCGACGGCGCCAAGCGCGATGCCGACGGCCGCTACCGCATCATCGGTCGGGTGGACGATGTGATCAACGTGAGCGGCCACCGCTTCGGCACGGCCGAGATCGAGAACGCCATCAACCAGGCCAAGGGCGTGGTGGAAAGCGCCGTGGTGGGCTACCCGCACGACATCAAGGGCCAGGGCATCTACGCCTACGTGGTCTGCGAAACACCCATCCCCGCCGACGATGCGCAGGCCATGGAGAACATGCGCGGCGAGATCCTGGAAGCCGTGGTGGCCGGCATCGGCCGCATCGCCAAGCCGGACAAGATCCAGTTCGTGAGCGGGCTGCCCAAGACTCGAAGCGGCAAGATCATGCGGCGCATCCTGCGGAAGGTGGCGGAGAACGAGCTGGGGAGTTTGGGGGATACCTCTACCCTACTGGATCCGGGGGTGGTGGAGGAGATCACGGCGGGGAAGCTGTAGGCGGGGCCTTGCCGCTCCTTCCCCTGCGTGATCCGGTCCGGTTCAGCCAGGTCGTTGGCAACTTATTGTGATTCTCACGTCTTCGAACCAGATGCACTCATCATGAGTAGACTATCCATACTCGTTCTCGTTGGTCTGATCAGCCATGCGCTTAAGGCCCAAACCCCACCCATCGATCTGGAATGGACGGCCTTGCGATGGTTCGGTAACGGCACGGGGGTGATCACACATGACCCCGTGACCAATGAACACCTTTGGGCCCTCCAAGACGACATCAACACCCTGAATGCCAATGATGAGGTGAAGCTGCCCTTCCTTCCGGACGGCTCCGATGTGGCTCCGGCCTATCCGGATCGGTTCAATGTGGGCAGCTTGGACCACTTGGTGGACCTCACAGTGATCGACTCCGTGCCATACGCGCTCATGGCGCACCAGAACATCGGTGGGGTGGTGCAGGACCAATATTGGCATCTGTTCGCCGGTGCTGCGGAACTCATCATCCAAAGCCCGGAAGAGGACCTGCTGGACGTTGGCTTGGACATGCAGGTGGAGGCCGATGCGATCTATGTGTGCGGCAGTTCCATGGTGGGCACGGCCAACAACGACAGGGGGCGATCGATCAAGACCGATCTGCAAGGCAACGTGCTTTGGGATGTGCTGTGGGACCCCGTCGGCACCGATGCTCTCGGGCGCTTTTCCAGCGTCGTTGTGCTGGGTGATACCGTCGTTATGGCCGCCTTCCCCTTGCTGGTCCTCTTCGACCGGAACACCGGCACCTTCATCGATACGGAAGACCCCGCCGCCCTTACACCGCCCCTGCAGGGCGATGCCAGACTCGTGGCCGGTAGCGATCGCATCCATTGGGCCTGTATCCAAGGGAACACCCTTCACTTCGGCTATTGGTCCTTTACCGAAGGGGCTACGGGAGGAGGAGGTGCTTTTTTCCAGACCTACGCCACGCCCCCTGCCGGATTGGATGTG
>DAOORM010000565.1:0-1659 GCA_035389265.1 Flavobacteriales bacterium
CGGATCAGTACGCGAACAACGGCCGCAGGCGCATCATGCCATCCACTTGGAAGCGGATGCGATCCAACTCGGCGGAATTGTCGCGGTGGGTGATGGCCGCATCGATCAGCTGCACCACTTGTGCACACTCGGTCTCCTTCAGGCCACGGGTGGTGATGGCGGGCGTTCCGATCCGGATGCCGCTCGTCACGAAGGGGCTCTGCGTATCGAAGGGCACCATGTTCTTGTTCACGGTGATGTCCACCTTGCCCAAGGCGGCTTCGCCTTCCTTCCCCGTGACACCCTTGCTGCGCAGGTCGATCAACATGCTGTGGTTGTCCGTGCCGTCGCTGATCACCTTGTAGCCGAGGGCCACCAGGCCTTGCGCTAGCACCTTGGCGTTCGCGATCACCTGCTTGCTGTACTCAGCGAAGGAAGGCGTGAGCGCTTCCCCGAATGAAACGGCCTTGGCCGCGATCACATGTTCCAGTGGGCCACCCTGTGTGCCGGGGAACACCGCGCTGTCCAGCACCGCGCTCATCATACGGGTCTCGCCCTTCGGTGTCTTCAGTCCGAAGGGGTTCGGGAAGTCGGAGCCCATCATGATCAAGCCGCCACGCGGACCGCGCAAGGTCTTGTGCGTGGTGGTGGTCACGATGTGGCAATGGGGGATGGGATCGTTGAGCAACTTGGCGGCGATGAGGCCGGCCGGATGGCTCACATCAGCCAATAGCAGGGCGCCTACCTCATCGGCGATGGCGCGGAAACCGGCATAGTCCCAATCGCGGCTATACGCGCTGGCTCCACAGATGATCAACTTGGGTTTTTCGGCCAAGGCTTTGGCACGCACATCCTCCATGTGCACGCGGCCGGTCTCTTGGCGCACCCCATAGAAGGTGGGGCGATACAGTTTGCCGCTGAAGTTCACCGGGCTACCGTGGGTAAGGTGGCCACCATGGCTCAGGTCGAAACCGAGGATGGTATCACCAGGTTTGAGGCAGCCGAGCATCACCGACGCATTGGCCTGCGCCCCGCTGTGGGGCTGCACGTTGGCCCAAGCCGCACCGAACAGCTGTTTCACACGATCGATGGCCACGTTCTCCACCTGGTCCACGATCTCGCAACCGCCATAGTAGCGCTTGGCTGGCAGCCCCTCGGCGTATTTGTTGGTGAGCACCGAGCCCATGGCTTCCATCACCTGGTCGCTCACGTAGTTCTCGCTGGCGATGAGCTCGAGGCCCTTGGTCTGGCGCCACTTTTCCTGGGCGATCAGGTCGAAGATCGTGTTGTCGCGTTGCATGGTAGGGTGCCAAAGGTAACCGGCAAGGCCGTCCCGATCAGGGGCTACGCCGAAGCATCGATGCGGCCCCGAGGAAGAGCAGGATGGCAGGGTACTGGAGAAGGTGGAGCAGCTTCACCGAGACCAGGTCGAAGGCGGGATGCCAATGACCGGCGAAATGCAGAAGCAAGGCCAAAGTGCCAAGTACGGCGGTTCCAACGGCCAGCACCAGCCGGTACCGATGGTCTCCGAAAAGGAGGTTGGACATCAGCACCGTAAGGGCAAGCATGACACCGATGAACAGGGCCGCCAAGAGCCACTTCAACACCACCAGCTGCCCAAGGTCAAGCCCGTGCACCAAGGCGGTGAAGGAGCTATGTGCGTAGGAGTACGGCCGTTGG
>DAOORM010000566.1:0-1645 GCA_035389265.1 Flavobacteriales bacterium
CCATCCGTGATTTCACGAACAATACCCAGCAGATCATGTTCAGCACGCCCTTGAAAAAGGGGCAGTACCTGCTGAGCCGTTTCTTGGGCAGCACGTTCGTAGCCACGCTGCCCTTGTTGGGGATCACGTTGGGCATGCTCTTGGGCAGTGTCATGCCTTGGGTGGATCCCGAGCGATTGGGTCCCAACGACCTGATGGCGCATGCGCAGGCCTACCTGTACCTCAGCCTGCCCAACATCCTCTTCTCGGCCGCCATCATCTTCGCGGTGGCCGTCCTGGTGCGCAGTACGGCAGCGGCCTTCATCACCGCCATCGTCATCATGGTGGGCAATGGCGTGGCCGGGACCTTCATGGGCGAAATGGAGAACCAGACGCTCGCCGCGATGCTCGACCCATTCGCAGGGACAGCGTTCGAGCTCGTCTCCCGCTACTGGACCGTGGATGACAAGAACACCATGCTCCTACCCATGAACGGTGTGTTCCTCTGGAACCGCATCGCCTGGATCATCATCGCTGCGGCCGTGTTCCTGTTCAGCTACTGGCGCTTCAGCTTCACCGACCGCGCCACCAAGGCCAAGCCCATCGCTCCCACTGCGGACATCACCGCTTTGCGCGCCGCTTCGGCACCGGTGCCCGTGGTGCAACGGGAACATGGCACCGCCGCACGCATCCGCCAATGGCGCCGCATCGTCTGGAACGACCTCACTGGCATGCTTCGCGGAACGGCCTTCCTGCTGGTCACTGGCATCGGCCTGCTCAACATGTTCCTGAGCCTATCGTTCTCCACCTCGCTGTACGAGAACACCATCTACCCGGTGACCTACCACGTCAACGAGGTGACCGAAGGCTCCTTCTCGCTCTTCCTGATGATCCTCATCACCTTCTACAGCGGCTTGCTCGTGTGGAAGGAACGCGAACCGAAGTTCGACGAGGTACACGACGCCACGCCCATCCCGCTCGGTATCGGTCTCCTTGGCAAATACACCGCGCTCCTCCTGTTGCTCGCCGTGCTGCTCGCCATCACAACCCTGGGTGGCATGATCTTCCAGTTGTTGAACGGCTACACCCACCTGGAACCCGGCGTGTACCTGGGCAACTACATCCTGCCCAACCTCGTGGGCATGGCGGTAATGGCCGCATTGGCCTTCCTGATACACGTGTTGGTGAACAACAAGTACGTAGGATACGCGGTGTTCATCGTCTTCCTCATTGGCAATGGCATCCTTTTGAGCGCATTGGATGTGAGCACGCGACTTGCCAACTTCAATTCGGCCCCCAGCGACCCGTACTCCGACATGAATACCTACGGCACCTCGCTGAGGGCGTGGTACTGGTTCAAAGCCTACTGGTGGGCCTTCGGCGGACTGTTGATGGCCGTGGCCCTGGTCTTCTGGGTGCGTGGCCGCGAAACCTCCTGGGGGTGGCGCAACCGGTTGGCAGCCATCCGCGCGAAACAACACCGCTGGCTGCTCCTGCCTGCACTGGCCGCCTGGATCGGCCTCGGTGCGTGGAACTACTACAACACCAAAGTGCTGAACGAGGTGGTGGGAAGTGACGAGATGGAAGAGGATGCCGTGTACTACGAGAAGACCTACAAGAAGTACGAAGGCATCGCGCAGCCGCACTACACCGACATCAGCTTCAC
>DAOORM010000567.1:0-1635 GCA_035389265.1 Flavobacteriales bacterium
GCGCGCTGGCCACTTCGTTGCGTTGGGCATCGATGCGTTTGGTCAGGTCATCCAGTTCCACCTTGGCACGCTCCTGTTCCACTGCCGCCTCGGCCCCACGCTGCTTGCTCTTCTCGATGCTGCTCTCCGCGCGCTCTTTCTCGCGTTGCAGGTTGCCCTGGTCGGTGCGCAAGCGGGCCAGGCCCTTCTCCGATCCGGTCAGCTCCTGCTGGGCCAGCTGGCGGCGCAGTGCGGTGGAATGCTGCTGCACAAAGGCCGTGGCAGCTTCATACACCTTGGCATCGCTGTTGGGACCGACGTAGCCTTGGGTGGTGAAAATGGCAACATGCGCCGTCAATAGCGGGCTGCCCTTGCGTTGCTCGGCCTTCATTTGAACCCGGACCGTGTCGGGGCTCACCTGCGGAAGCAAGGCTCCGGCACCGGTCACTTCCTTCTTGGTACTCACATCGTGGCTGATCTTCTTCAGCTCATCCCGCCAATAGCTCTCCACGTACTTCACATCGGTGCCCTCGAAGATGAAGTCGAAGGTGGGATGCACGCCGTTGCTGAAGCCGAAGGAACCTGGTGTGACGCTGGTCTGCGCCTGTGCCGAGGTGAGCGACAGGGTGAGCACGAGAGAAAGGAGGATGGATGCCCGCATGATGGATGGCCTGTATACAATGGACGTGCCGAAGGTGGTATGGTCACTCCGCATCGTCATCCACGGTGCTCACACCGCCGCTCACCACGAACTTCATGACATCGGTAGCACTCGTTTCCAAGGGAGTGAGGTTGGCCCGAGGAACGATGTAGAGGTTCCCACTCCAGTTGAAGGCATGCGGTAGGTAAACGGCCACCTTGTCCGGACCCACTCCCAAGTGCGTGAGATCGTCCTGGGTGATGAAGCCGAGCCGCTCCACATCCATCTGCCCGCCCAGCCGCACCAGTACGGGCCGGTCGAACTTGCGCTTGTTGCCCACCAAGGCCTCCACAAGGTCCTTCAAGGCGCCGTAAAGGGTCTTGAGAAATGGGATTCGCTGGAGCAGCTCCTCGCCCAGGTCGGCGATGGGTTGGTAGAGGAAGGTGCTGCCCAACCAGCCTGCAGCGAGGATGATCCCGCATAGGATGAGCAGTCCGAGTCCCGGGATGTCGGTCTTGATGATGCTGTCCAGGAAGGCCAAGCTCTGCCAGATGGCCCAGATCATGAGGGTGATGGGCACCAACAACAACAAGCCGCGCAGGAAATAGCCCAGCAGGGTGGTGTGGATGCGGCGTGTGGTCTCGCTCATGGTCGTTCGATGGCGCGAAGGTATTCAGCGACCGGCCGCGATCAAGCCAAGCTGTCCCTTTGCTTCTTCGGCAGGGAGCTCCGTACCAGGTCGTAGCTGTGGTCCGCAAGTTCCAAGAGCAAGCGGGCAGGAACGCTGCCATCGGTGACCACGGTGTTCCAGTGCTGCTTGTTCATGTGATAGCCGGATGTGATGCCCGCATACCGCTCCCGCAGTTCCAAAGCCCGTTCTGGGTCGCACTTGAGATTCACGCTCACGAAGAGGTCCACATCCATCAGCGCGAAGATCTTACCACCCACGCGGAACGCCAGTACCTCAGGGCCGAAGGGCAGGTCCTCACTGAAGCCCGGCTTGCTCAGGCAATGTT
>DAOORM010000568.1:0-1635 GCA_035389265.1 Flavobacteriales bacterium
AACATTGCCTGAGCAAGCCGGGCTTCAGTGAGGACCTGCCCTTCGGCCCTGAGGTGCTGGCCTTCCGCGTGGGTGGCAAGATCTTCGCGTTGATGGATGTGGACCTCTTCGTGAGCGTGAACCTCAAGTGCGATCCGGAGCGTGCCGTGGAACTCCGCGAGCGCTATGCCGGCATCACACCGGGTTACCACATGAACAAGCAGCACTGGAACACCGTGGTCACCGATGGCAGCGTACCTGCGCGCGTGCTCTTGGAGCTTGCGGATCACAGCTACGACCTGGTGCGGGCCTCCCTACCGAAGAAGCAGCGGGACGGCTTGACCTGATCACGGCCGGTCGCTGAATACCTTCGCGCCATCGAACGACCATGAGCGAGACCACGCGCCGCATCCACACCACCCTGCTGGGCTACTTCCTGCGTGGCTTGTTGCTGTTGGTGCCCATCACCCTCATGGTCTGGGCCATCTGGCAGAGCCTCGCCTTCCTGGACAGCATCATCAAGACCGACATTCCGGGTCTGGGTCTGCTCATCCTGTGCGGCATCATCCTGGCGGCGGGCTGGTTGGGCAGCACCTTCCTCTACCAACCCATCGCCGACCTGGGCGAGGAACTGCTGCAGCGTATCCCATTCCTCAAGACCTTGTACGGTGCCTTGAAGGACCTGGTGGAGGCCTTAGTGGGTAACAAGCGCAAGTTCGACCGGCCGGTCCTGGTGCGGTTGGGGGGTCAGATGGACGTGGAGCGCCTTGGATTCATCACCCAGGACGACCTGGCCCACTTGGGTGTCGGGCCGGACAAGGTGGCGGTCTACCTACCGCACGCCTTCAACTGGAGTGGGAACCTGTACATCGTACCGCGTGCCAACCTCACCCCGCTCGATGCCAGCGCAGCGGACGTCATGAAGTTCGTGGTGAGCGGCGGCGTGAGCACCGTGGATGACGATGCCGAGTGACCGGTGCGGCTTCGGCACGTCCATTGTAAGAACGATATCCACCATGCGCGCTCTCCTCCTCCTCACCCTCGTGTTGGCCCTGCCCTTTGTTTCGGCCGTGGCCCAGACCACCGTTACGCCGGGATCGTTCGGCTTCAGCAATGGCGTGCATCCCACCTTCGACTTCATTTTCGAAGGCACCGACGTGAAATACGTGGAGAGCTACTGGCGCGATGAGCTGAAGAAGATCAGCCATGAGGTGAGCAACAAAAAGGAAGTGACCGGTGCTGGGGCCTTGCTTCCCCAAGTGAGCCCGGACACCGTAAGAGTTCAGGTAAAGGCCGAACAGCGCAAGGGCAGTCCGCTCTTGACGGCGCACGTGGCCATCTTCACCACCGCGGGCTACATCGGCCCGAACAGCGATGCCAAGGTGTATGCCGCTGCCACGGCCTTCGTACAACAACATTCCACCGCCCTACGTCGCCAGCTGGCCCAACAGGAGCTGACCGAAGCGGAGAAGGGCTTGGCCCGACTGCGCAGCGACCTCGCCAACCTGCAGCGCGAAAAAGAGCGTGCTGAGAGCAGCATCGAGAAGAGCAAGCAGCGTGGGGCCGAGGCCGTAGTGGACCAGGAGCGCGCCAAGGTGGAGCTGGATGACCTGACCAAACGCATCGATGCCCAACGCAACGAAGTGGCCAGCGCGC
>DAOORM010000569.1:0-1629 GCA_035389265.1 Flavobacteriales bacterium
GCTTATCCACCAAAGGACCGCCGGGATAAGGTAGGCCGAGCACCTTGGCACCCTTGTCAAAGGCCTCGCCAGCCGCGTCATCCAAGGTGGTCCCCAGCACTTCCATGTCCAAGGGGCTCTTCACCAGTACGAGCAGGGTATGTCCGCCGCTCACCGTCAGGTTCAGGAAGGGGAATTCCGGCACAGACCTTTCTGAACCATCGCGGATGAAATGAGCTAGGATGTGCGCCTGCATATGATCCACTCCCAACAAAGGGATCTTCAGCGCTTGGGCCATGGATCGTGCGAAACACGTGCCCACCAGCAATGCCCCGATCAGTCCCGGCCCTTGGGTGAAGGCGATCGCGGAAAGGTCGTTCCGGTTGATGGCAGCATCGTGCAGCGCGGCTTCCACCACGGGCACGATATGCTCTTGGTGCGCGCGGCTGGCCAGCTCGGGCACCACGCCACCCCATTGGGCATGCACCTCCTGGCCAGCTACCACGTTCGAGCGCAGGACACCATCGACCAGAACGGCCGCCGCGGTCTCATCACAGGAGCTTTCGATGCCAAGGATGATCACAGGTCTGGCCATGGGGCTACTTTTGGAGCACAAGGCCCGGCTTTTGCGTAGACAAGCGGGCAAAACTACGATCCTCCTGGCCGCGCGAACCATATACCGATGGACCGGAAGACTGGCACGTTGGATCGCCTTCACCTTGGCCGGTTTGTTGGTGCTTTTCCTAACGGGGGCCTTGTTACTGCTGTGGTCACCCGTGCAGAACCGGGTAGTGGACTGGCTCGGTCGCAAGGCATCGGCTGAGCTGGGTACCGAGGTCAGCATCGGGCGTGTGGCCCTCTCCCTGCGTGGTGAACTAGTGCTTGAGCGGATCTACGTGGCCGACCTTGATGGTGACACCTTGCTAGCGGCCGGAGCACTTCGGGTGCGGACCTTGCGGATCCACCCCCGTGCGAACCTCATCACCATGGGTGCCTTGGAGCTTGAGGGAACGCGTTTCGCCCTGCGCACTCCCCCTGGAGAGGTGAAGAGCAACCTCACACTGCTGCTGGATCGCCTAGGCAGCAGTGATACCACGTCGACCGGCGAGGATTGGACGATCCGGTGTAAGCGCTTCAACATCGCCGAGCTGCACTTCTCCTATGAGAACACGAACACCCAGCGCATTCCCTTCGGGGTCGATTTCGAGCATGTGGATGTGACCCATGCCACCATCGCCGGCCGGTCATTGCAGGTGAGCGGGGACTCCATCGTGGCTGACCTACAGCGCTTCCAATTGAAGGACCACAGCGGCTTGGTGGTCGAGGAGATCAGCGGCCACACCGCGGTGAGCGGACGCGGGATAAAGATCGAAGACCTCGTCCTACATACACCCAAGTCATCGGCCCGAGGTGAACTCGAGTTCTTCACGGAAAGCTGGTTGGACTACAACGACTTCAACGAAAAGGTGCGGATGCGCTTGGAGTTGGACACAGCGCGGTTGGAGTTCGCTGACATCGCCCTCTTCGCACCTGATCTAGAAGGCATACGATACCCGATCAAGTTGAGCGGTCGTGTGCGAGGCACCGTGGCCGAATTGAAAGGGCGCAACATGCACATCGCATTCGGGGAGCGATCGGCCTTCAAGGGAA
>DAOORM010000570.1:0-1622 GCA_035389265.1 Flavobacteriales bacterium
TCCTTGGCGAATTTCTCCAGCTCCTTGCCCATGGACGCGTGTTGCTCCATGAGCTTCTCCACCGCTTGTACGATGTCCGAAGGGTTCTTCAACAAGGCGTTGAGGGCCTCCAGCTTTGCAAGCTTCTCGTTGATCATGCGCTCGGCCTCCACGCTGGTGATGGCCTCGATGCGGCGGATGCCGGCTGCCAACGCGCTCTCGCTGACGATGCGGAAGGGCCCGATGGTTCCGGTGCGCGGCACATGCGTTCCACCGCACAGTTCCACGCTGGGACCGAACTTCACCACGCGCACATTGTCCCCGTACTTCTCGCCGAAAAGGGCCATGGCACCCATGTTCTTCGCCTCGGCGATGGGCACGTTGCGCTTGTCCTCGAAGACGATGTCATCGGCGATCATGGCGTTCACCTCGCGCTCGATGGTGGCCAGCTCCTCGGGCGTCACCTTGGCGAAGTGGCTGATGTCGAAGCGCAGGCGGTCCGGAGCGACGAGGGAGCCTTTCTGTTCCACATGCGTGCCGAGGTGTTTGCGTAGCACGTGGTGCAACAGGTGCGTGGCGGTGTGATTGCGTGCGGTGAGCGCCCGACGCGAAGTGTCCACCTGGGCTGTGAGCGCCGATTCCACGTTCTTCGGCAGGTCCTTCGTGAAGTGGACGATGAGCTGGTTCTCACGCTTGGTGTCGATCACTTCCACCTGGTCATCGCCGTGGATGAGCCAGCCCTGGTCGCCCACCTGGCCACCGCCTTCGGGGTAAAAGGGCGTGCGGTCCAACACGATCTGGAACTGGTCGCCGCCTTTCCCGCTGACCTTGCGGTAGCGCAGGATGTGGGCTGTGGTGCTGAGCTCATCGTAGCCGATGAAGGCGGTCTCGCCTTTGCCCAGTTCGACCCAATCGCCCGTGGTGACGGCCGTGGCGGCGCGGCTGCGGTCCTTTTGCTTCTTCAGCTCTGACTCAAAGCCGGACATGTCCACCTCGCGCCCTTGTTCGCGCGCCATGAGCTGCGTGAGGTCGATGGGGAATCCGTAGGTATCGAAGAGCTCGAAGGCCTTGTCTCCGGGCAGCACTCCCTTGCTTTCCACAAGCGCCTGCTCGATGCGTTTGGTGCCTTGTTCAAGCGTGCGCAGAAAGGCCTTCTCTTCCTCCAGCATCACGTTCTTCACGATGTCCTGCTGCTTCCTCAGTTCCGGGAACTGCTCGCCCATCTGGCCCACAAGCACGGGTACCAGGTCGTGCATGAAAGGCTCGTTGAAGCCGAGGAAGCTGTATCCGTAACGCACGGCACGGCGTAGGATGCGGCGGATCACATAGCCCGCACCGGTATTGCTAGGCAATTGGCCGTCGGCAATGGCGAAACTGATGGCGCGCAGGTGGTCGGCGATCACGCGCATGGCGATGTCTGCCTTCTCTTCGGCACCGTAAGGCTTCCCGCACTGTTTCGCCAAGGCCTGGATCAGCGGCTGGAACACATCGGTGTCGTAGTTGCTGCGCTTCCCTTGCAGCACCATGCACAGGCGCTCGAAGCCCATGCCGGTGTCCACATGCTGGGCGGGCAGGGTGTGCAGGGAACCATCGGCCTTGCGCTCGAACTGCATGAACACGTTGTTCCAGATCTCGATCACCTG
>DAOORM010000571.1:0-1619 GCA_035389265.1 Flavobacteriales bacterium
CCACTTTGCCGGGTATCAGGGAAAGGTTCTCCACACCGCCCCAGCCATGCTCCACGCACCGCAGTACGAATTCATGCCAGGCCACACCGGCGCCGGCCTTCACCCACACGTGTTCGTCATTCTCTTGCACCACGGCCATGCCGAGCATCTCGTTGAGCAGCGCGGTGCCCCGAAAGTCCTGCGTGAACAGGATGTTGCTACCCCCGCCGAGGATGAGCAAGGGAGCGGCCTTCACCTCCGGAAGTGCGAGCATCTCCTTCAGTTCTGTGGCGCTGGTGAAGCGGCCCAGCCGATCGGCAGTTGCTTCGATACCAAAGGTGTTGTACGCCTTGAGGCTCGCGTTCCGTTGAAGGTCCATGGGTGTGGGCACAAGTTTACTGGGGCTGCTCCCGTTACTTTGGGCGGCCATCGCGCGGCTTGTACACAGCCCCCCGGTGACATCCATGCCACGAGCCATCGTAGCCGTCACCAATGACCTGAGCACCGATAACCGGGTCCATCGGACGTGCACGGTGTTGGGTGAACTCGGATACGAGGTGCTGCTCGTGGGCCGGAAGCTCCACGGTTCGCTTCCCTTGGAAAGGCCCTATGCCACCAAACGCATGCGGTTGCTCTTCCGGAAGGGCCCCTTGTTCTATGCGGAGTACAACCTGCGCTTGTTCCTGCTCCTTTTGTTCGCGCGCTTCAACCTGGTGGTGGCGAACGACCTGGATACCCTGCTGGCCTCGTACCTGGCCGCTCGGTTGCGTGGTCGGGAGATCGTCTACGATAGCCATGAGTTCTACACGGAAGTGCCGGAGTTGGTGCAACGGCCGCGTGTACGGAAGGTCTGGCTGGCGATCGAGCGCCGCATCTTCCCCAAGCTGCGTCATATCATCACGGTGAACGACAGTATCGCGGCTGCCTACAAGGAACGTTACGGTAATTCACTTTCCGTGGTACGGAACATTCCGATGCCACGCGAATTGGGTTCCCTTCGGTCGCGCGAAGAACTCGGCCTGCCACCTGATCGTTTCATCCTCATGCTGCAAGGCAGTGGCATCAACGTGCAGCGCGGCGGGGAGGAGGCGGTGGAAGCCATGCAACAGCTGCCCGAGTGTCTCTTGCTGATCATCGGTGGCGGTGATGCCTGGCCCGTTCTGGAACAGTTGGTGCGCACCCATCAACTCCATGATCGCGTGCGCATGCTTCCTCGGATGCCCTACGAGCAGATGATGCAGTACACCCGCAACGCGGATCTGGGTCTGTCGTTGGACAAGGACACCAACCTCAATTACCGCTTCAGCCTGCCCAACAAGCTCTTCGACTATTTCCGGGCTTCTATCCCCGTTCTGGTCACCGACCTGCCCGAAGTGGCGGGGCTCGTGCGGCGCTATGATGCCGGGGTGGTGGTGCCCAGCCCTGAACCGTCCATCATCGCCCGGGAAGTGCGCGCTTTGCTGGGCGATGCCACACGGCGCGAGGCCCTTCGGCAGAATGCTATTTTCGCGGCCGCTTCGCTGGACGGTTCCCGCGAGCAGGACGCGCTGAAGGCCGTCTTCCAAGGGATTGGCTGAACAGCACCTCCATATCATCAGCTTCGACGTGCCTGCTCCACCGGACTATGGTGGGGTGATCGA
>DAOORM010000572.1:0-1612 GCA_035389265.1 Flavobacteriales bacterium
AGCTTGATGATGGCCCGTTGCCGTTCATCATCGCTGTAACAATAGATGGTCTCCTTCTTGTTCCGCACCCGGAAGAGCGGTGTCTGCAGGATGTAGAGGTGATCGTTCTTGACCAGGTCCGGGAAGAACTGGAGGAAGAAGGTCATCAACAGCAACCGGATGTGCATACCGTCCACATCGGCATCGGTGGCGATGACGATCTTGTTGTACCGCAGACCTTCCATACCGTCCTCGATGTTGAGCGCGGCTTGGACCAGGTTGAACTCCTCGTTCTCGTACACCACCTTTTTCGTGAGCCCGTAGCAGTTCAAGGGCTTCCCTTTCAGACTGAATACGGCCTGCAGGTTCACGTCGCGGCTCTTGGTGATGCTTCCGCTCGCGCTGTCGCCCTCCGTGATGAAGAGCGTGGTGTGCTCCTTGCGGTCGTCCTTCTTCGGGTCGTTCAGGTGTACCCGGCAGTCGCGCAGCTTGCGGTTGTGCAGGCTCGCCTTCTTGGCACGTTCACGGGCCAGCTTGCGGATTCCGCTCAGTTCCTTCCGCTCTCGCTCGTTGCTGAGGATACGCTGCTGCAACACCTCAGCCACCTCTGGATTCTTGTGGAGGTAGTTGTCCAGTTCGCGCCCGATGAAGTCTCCGATGAACGAACGCATGCTCTGGCCACCCGGCTCGATCTCCATGGAGCCCAACTTGGTCTTCGTCTGGCTCTCGAACACGGGCTCGATGACCTTCACGCTCACGGCCGCTACGATGCCGGTACGCACATCGCCCGCCTCCCAGTCCTTCTTGTAGAAGTCGCGCACCGTTTTGGCCACCGCCTCACGGAAGGCGCCTTGGTGTGTGCCACCCTGGGTGGTGTGCTGGCCGTTCACGAAGCTGTAGTACTCCTCGCCGTAGTGGTTGGCGTGGGTGATGGCCACTTCGATATCATCACCACGCAGGTGGATGATGGGATACAAGGGATCGCCATCCATCTTCGTCACCAGCAGGTCCAGCAGACCGTTCTTGCTCTGGAACCTCTGGCCGTTGTAGTGGATCGTGAGACCGGTGTTCAGGTAGCAGTAGTTCCACAACAACCGCTCGATGTGCTGATCGCGGAAGGTGTAATTATGGAACATCTGCGGATCGGGTTCGAAGATGACCCGCGTGCCGTTGGGCTCCTCGGTCTTCACCACCTTGTTGTCCTTGCGCAAGACGCCCCGATCGAACTCGGCCAGCTTCAACTCCCCTTCCCGTGCGCTCTCGATGCGGAAATAGGAACTCAAGGCGTTCACGGCCTTGGTACCAACACCGTTCAGACCCACGCTCTTCTTGAAGGCCTTGCTGTCGTACTTGGCTCCCGTGTTGATCTTGCTCACCACGTCGATCACCTTGCCCAGCGGCACACCACGACCGTAATCGCGGATCTCCACGCGCGGGCCTTGGATGGTCACGTCCACCTTCTTGCCATGGCCCATGACGAATTCGTCGATGCAGTTGTCCAGCACCTCCTTCAGCATCACATAGATGCCGTCCTCCGGCGCAGAGCCGTCGCCCAGTTTGCCGATATACATGCCGGGCCGCAGCCGGATGTGCTCGCGCCAGTCGAGGGACTTGATGGAGTCTTCGTTGTAGG
>DAOORM010000573.1:0-1612 GCA_035389265.1 Flavobacteriales bacterium
CCACGATCAACCTGGACCACAACCACGATCAACCTGGACCACAACCACGATCAACATGGACCACAACCATGATCAACCTGGACCACCACCTTGATCAACTTGCTCCGATCCCTCCTTCGTTCGTCTGGCTTGCCGGGGAGGGTTGGCCGGTAGCTCCAAGCAGTACCGCAATGTCTGTTGGATGAACGAGGAAGCGAGCGCCGCATGCGGAACTCTGTGCGTTCATGCATTCCGTGCCCATGGACCGCGACCGTGTGCGCAACCTGGCGCTGAGCTGTTCTTGTGTCAAACATGGAGTGGCCGACATCCCGGCTTTCCTCCAAGCGTTGGAGACGCTGTTGGATAGCGACAAGCCCCCACGGGCCGGTGGAAATGCGCTATGCCAGGCGGGCCATCGCCTGGCGGGGCATGGGTGAGCAGGTGGCCAGGCCAGTTTGGGGATCACAGCGAGCGGCAGGTCGTCGGCTCACACCTTCATCTTCTGCGGATCCTGCCTGCTATCGAAGACGTCCAGTATGCGCACCTCATCCTCTAGGACCCGGTACACCACCTTGTAGTTCCGGATCACCACGCGCCGATGACCAAGGTCTTGATCTTCCAGCCAAGGCTCTATTTGCCCACCATAAGGGAACTGCTCCAACAAACGCGTGACGGCAAGGATGTCTTCAACGATGCGGTCGGCTACCGCCGCCGATGCCTGCGTGCGATACCATTCGTGGATCTCGTCCAGTTGCTGAAGCGACCACGCGGACCAGACGACTTTCACTGCGCCCGCTTGGCCTTGAAATGCGCTTCCACTTGGTCCTGCGTGAACACACGACCTGCGGCAAAGTCGGCTTCGGAGCGCAGTGCACGAGCGGCGAGGACCTCTTTCCAACGCGCCTCATTGCTGCCATCCTGCAGTACGGCAAGCATGCGATCCAGCAAGCGCGGATCCTGCTGTTCAGCGATCATGCGTTTCAGCCGTGCTTGCAGCACCGATAGTGGCTCAGGCTCCTTCAGCACAAGCCCACTGATGTCGGGCTCATCTTCACCGTATGCAGCTTGCCCGAAGATGGTGGAAGCGGCGATGAGCTCCTCCTCTTGCTCATCCTTGCTGCCGGGTGCTTTCGTGCGCAACAGTTCAAGCAATCGCTTCACCTTGGTAAGCACGGTGGCATCGTTGGTGGAGACCAGTTGCTGTACCAGATCGAGCTTGAGCGCTTGGATATCCATGGTGAACCAAAGATAGTCGGCTCACCTGGCTTTTGCAGATGGAAAGGGTCGAGGCCACGCCTTGAATGCTGAAGTTCGCATGAGGTAAGTGAATGCTGCGGCACGGGCATCTCCACGCGCCTGTTCGCCCCCACCGGCCACACGGTGCCCCCAACGCGAACCTATTGGCCACGGCACCGGCGGAGGGTGCGCAGGGCTATCAGGTGGGGCCGAGCGAGCATACCGGTCCGCCCCGTTCTGCGAACCGGGTCCCGGTCTAGGCTCACCCCGGTTCCATCACCGGCCGGAAGTCTTGGTAATAGGAATAGCCCTCAACGCAGGTAGCGATCCGCGTCGATCACCTCCCAGTCCGGATCGGCACGCAGTAGTTGTTCGATGATGGGGCGATGGCCATTGC
>DAOORM010000574.1:0-1608 GCA_035389265.1 Flavobacteriales bacterium
CCTCCGCTTGGTCGCTTGTGGAGACGATCTCCATCCGGTTCGAGATGATGAGCCCACCACTACCGCCGACGCTTCCCGTGGCGGCGCCTCGGTCGCAGCTCATCGCGCTGTACCCATTGTCCCAACCATCAGCGGTGAACTGTACCGTGCCTGCGGCACTGTCGTCTTCAGGGGCATCATCACCTTGTGCAGTGCTTCCTGTGATGGTGATGGTGGCCGAACCCGGTGCATCCGGCTGCCATCCTGTAGCGATGTTCACTACTTGGGTTTCACCAGGGAGTAGCGCCTCGATGGTATCCGAAAGGAAGGGACCATGATCGATGCCGTTCAAAATGATGATGGCCGATGCACGAACCTGGTCGAGTACTGCTGTCCCGCCGTTCTTCAGCGTGGCCGAAACGGTCACCGGGGCTACTTGGGAGAACGGTAGCTGGCGGTAGACCAGGCGCTGATCACCGAGCTCGAATATCGACGCGTTGGATACACCCAATTGCACATCGGACACGACCAGGTCGGTAGCGGTGCGCCCGCGCAGGCAGATATCGTCCACCGCGAAACCGCCCGCCCAGGCACCACCGTCACTCCAGCGGAACCGGAACCGGAAGTTCGCCGCGCCGTCGAACGCGGTGAGGTCGGCGAAGACGGACTGCCATTGATCCTGGACATCGGCCAATGTGATGAGCGTAGACCATTCGCCCTCAACGGTGCTCACCTCGATGACCGATGGCCCAGAGCCGAAGGTGTTCTCGTTGAACACCCGGCACTCCAAAGCCACGCCGGTGCGACCACTGAGGTCGATCACTGGAGAGGTCAACCAGACATCGGCCATGTCGCAGTTACAGGGTTCGGCGGCATCATTGGCCATCGCGAACCGATTCCCGATCGGGCTATCGGTGACCGGAAAGTAGCCGTCCGCGTTCGCGTCCTCGGCGTTGCCAAGGATCCAAGCTGGAACGAAGATCCCCAGGCCTTCGCCTTCAGGAGTGCGACGCTCGACATCGGCTCCGAGGTCCCACCCGGAGAGGGCTTCGGATGATCCGAAGTCGTTGCTGAAGAAACAGGCCGCAGCCTTGGGTTGTGCCATGGCTTGACCCGAAAGGACCAAGCAGGCGAAGGCGATAAGACCTTGTGTGAGTTCCTTCATCCGGATCAGGCTTCCACCGTCATGTATTCCTCGATCGGCGGGCAGGTGCAGACCAGGTTGCGATCGCCGTAGGCATTGTCAACCCGGCTCACCGTAGGCCAGTACTTCCATTCGCGGTTCACGTGCACCGGGAAGGCCGCCTGCTCGCGGGTGTAGGCATGGTTCCATTCGTTGCCGCAGACCTCCTCGTTCGTGTGTGGAGCGTTCTTCAGCACGTTGTCGTTCTTGTCGGCTTCGCCCTTCTCCAGCGCGGCGATCTCCTTCCGGATGCCGATCATGGCCTCCACGAAACGATCGAGCTCGGCCTTGGCTTCGCTCTCGGTCGGTTCCACCATCAGCGTTTCCGCCACGGGGAAGCTCACGGTCGGCGCGTGGAATCCGTAGTCCATCAGGCGTTTCGCGATGTCGCTCACATCGATGCCCGCAGCCCGCTTGAAGTCGCGGCAGTCCAGGATCATCTCATG
>DAOORM010000575.1:0-1608 GCA_035389265.1 Flavobacteriales bacterium
CTACTTCCGCAGCGGCATCATCGACCCGTGGTTCAACCTGTTCATCTTCCTGGGCATGGATGCGTTGATCAGTGCGTTGCGCGAGGAACGACCGCCTGCCACTGGAAAAGCCCAACACTTCGCCGCCCTAGCAGGCTTATTCCTTGGGCTCGCGGTGATGACGAAAGGCCCGGTCGGCATCTTGGTACCGGGCATCACGGCCGTGGTGTTCTGGATCCGTTCGCGCTTCACCCCGCTGGTCACCTTGCAGAGCATCGGCTACGGCGCAGTGGCATTCCTGATCACCGTGGGTCTTTGGGCCATCGTGGATCTGATCCGCAACGGGCCCGAATTCATGGCCGGCTTCTTTTGGCGTCAGGTAGCCATGCTCACCACGGAAGATGCCGGACACGGGGGCTTCTTCGGCTATCATTTCGTGGTGCTGCTACTGGGTTGTTTCCCCGCATCAGCATTCGCACTACAAGAGCTTATTCGACCGACTTGTAGTGAAGAGTCCTTGCAGAACGAGCATCGACGTTGGATGGTGATCCTCTTCTGGGTCGTGTTGATCCTCTTTAGTGTGGTGAAGACCAAGATCGTCCACTACAGCAGCCTGTGCTATTTCCCGCTCACCTACCTCGCCGCGCTCCAACTCGAATGGATCTGGAGGAAGCAAGAAGGATTCGGGTGGTCGCGCTTCCTTGTTGGCGGCATCGGCACAGTGATCGCGCTCGTATTCATCGTGGTGCCGTTCCTCGGCATGCGCATCGAACTGATCAAGCCGCTCTTCGCGAAGGACCCCTTCGGTCTGGCCAACCTGGATGCGGCTGTCCGTTGGACGGGTGCGGAGGCGCTTGCCGGGGCGCTCCTTCTAGCGGTCTTGATCACCGCGCATGTGCTACACGGTCGTTCACAGGTGCGTCACAGCCTCGCACTCCTCTTCGTTGGAACGACCCTGTTCATCACCACCACCTTGTATTTCTTCATCAACCGGATCGAAGGATACTCCCAACGCGCCGCGATCGACTTCTTCGAAGCAAGACAGGGTGAGGACTGCTACGTCATCACCAAGAACTACAAGAGCTACGCTCACCTCTACTACACGCGCAAGCCGCCGGTGACCGATCCGCACGCCCACGACGAGCAATGGCTCCTGTACGGCGACATCGATCGACCGGTCTATGTGGTGTGTAAGATCACGAGCGTGGATGAGGTGGGCACGATACCAACGCTGCGTGAGATCGGCCGCAAGAACGGTTTCGTCTTCTTCCAACGCACGCCATGAGCGACGACCTCTCCCATCTCTTGAACCACCTCGGCGAGGATCGTGAGCTGGGTTACGATGCGGTGGTGCCACCCATCGTGCAGAGCGGCAACTTCACCTATCCCACCGTGGCCGCCATGCGTGCGACAGTGATGCAGGAGATGGAACGCCCGCTCTACACGCGTGGCTTCAACCCCACGGTGGGCATCCTACGCAAGAAGATCGCCGCCTTGGAACATGCGGAGGATGCGTTGGTCTTCAGCAGTGGAAGCGCTGCCATCGCCGCTGCGGTCTTGAGTTTCGTGAAAGCGGGGGATCACATCGTGTGCGTACATAAGCCGTACAGCTGGACGAAGAAGCTGCTG
>DAOORM010000576.1:0-1606 GCA_035389265.1 Flavobacteriales bacterium
GTTTCCACGGCTCGGAACGCGGCCTCCCCTTCCCGTTCGAAGAAGGGTTTGATCGGTCCCACGCGCTGCTCGATGACGCGGTCGATGTCGTAGAAGGGTGCTCCCAGCCGGGCGGCCAGCTCGCGGCCGATGCGCGACTTGCCGGTACACATGAAGCCGATGAGTTGGATATGCATGCGGATCGGGCGAAAGATCGCACCTTCGCGATGATGGCCATGAAGATCGTACCCGTCACGGACGAAAAGACCAACGAAGCGTGGATGCGCCTGCCGTGGAGCATCTACAAGGATGACAAGAATTGGATACCGCACCTGAAGCAGGATGTGGCCAAGGTGTTCGATCCGGAAAAGAACAAGTTGTTGAAGCCGGGCGCTGATGGTGGTCCCAGCGGCAAGGTCATGCGGTGGATCCTGACGGATGAGCGTGGATCGGCGATCGGTAGGATCGCGGCTTTCGTGAATCCCAAGACGGCTTACACCGACAAGCAGCCCACGGGTGGCATGGGTTTCTTCGAGTGCATCAATGATCAGCAAGCCGCCAACCTACTATTGGACAGCGCTCGGGACTGGCTCAAAGGACTTGGGATGGAGGCCATGGACGGTCCTGTGAACCTCGGCGACCGGAACATGTTCTGGGGGCTGTTGATCAAGAACTTCACCTCCCCTCCTATCTACGGCACCAACTACAACCCGGCGTACTACAAGGACCTATTGAAGAAGTACGGCTTCGAGATCTACTTCAACCAGCTGTTCTTCCTGCGCAGTGCCACGATCCCAGCGCAGCCGATCTTCCACCGCAAGTTCAACCAGCTTGCCAGCGACCCGGGGTTCCGGATGCACGACGCCCGTGGGCGAAGCGTGGAGCAGATCGCCGAGGATTTCCGCACCGTTTACAACGATGGGTGGGTGGACCACGAGAACCACAAGGCGATGGAAGCGGCGGCGGCGTTGAAGATCGTGAAGGCCATGAAGCCTGTGATGGACCCGCGTCTGATCATCTTCATCCGCCACCACGACCGCCCCGTGGCCATGTACATCAGCTTGCCGGAGCTGAACGAGATCTTCAACCACGTGAACGGCGACCTGAACTGGCTGGGGAAACTGAAATTCCTATGGTACAAGCACACCGGCGCCGTGAAGACGATGACCGGTATCGTCTTCGGGGTCGCCAAGGAGTTCCAAGGCAAGGGGATGGAGGGTGCGTTGATCGTCTATGCCGAGAAGCACATCGTGAACAAGAAGCTCTACCGCGACACGGTCCTCACCTGGATCGGCGACTTCAATCCACGCATGATCCGGGTGTGCGAGAACCTGGGGGCGGAGAATTACAGAACGCTGGCCACCTACCGCTATCTCTTCGATCGCACGAAGCCCTTCGAGCGCCATCCGATCATCGAGAAGAAATAGGTTCGTCGATCAGCGTTTTGCAGTTCGATCCAGATCCTTACTTTTGCGCTCCCTTCGGAAAGCGGGTCACCGCCCAAGAAGTGTGGAAGATCCTGTAGCTCAGCTGGTAGAGCACAACACTTTTAATGTTGGGGTCCTGGGTTCGAGCCCCAGCGGGATCACTACGAAGACCTCGGCGAAAGCCGGGGTCTTCTTGTTCA
>DAOORM010000577.1:0-1603 GCA_035389265.1 Flavobacteriales bacterium
ATGAACAAGGTGGCCGCGAGGACCTGGTGTGCCGCACGGCCTTCGGCATCCTGCAGGCCACGCGCACCCGCACCAGCAAGACCGAGTACATCAGCTGCCCCAGCTGCGGCCGCACGCTCTTCGACCTGCAGGAGACCACGGCGAAGATCCGCGCGCGGACCAGTCACCTGAAGGGCGTCAAGATCGGCATCATGGGCTGCATCGTGAACGGCCCCGGCGAGATGGCCGACGCCGACTTCGGCTACGTGGGCACGGGCCCCGGTGTGATCACGCTGTACCGCGAGAAGGAAGTGGTGAAGCGCAACGTGCCCAGCGAACACGCGGTGGACGAGCTGATCGGGTTGATCAAGGAGCACGGGATGTGGGTGGAGGCGGAGGAAGCGTGAGCTATCTCCGGTTCATCGATGTAGCACTTTATGGTCTGGCATCCTCAAGGCAGATTGCGTTAGTTCGCACTGTCCAGGACGTCCTGACCTGGTCCTATGCTCAAAAATGCGCTGGCTTTTCATCCGCACCGATGAGTCCACTTGGTCATGGCGACGGATCGCTTGGTGGTGGGAGTTCCGCAGGATCTTATACAACCTCCTGATCCTGGCATTCGCTTTCCTCATAGCCTTTGTCCGAGACCAATTCATGACGGGTGGAGGCGGCGGTTCTCCCGTCATCTTGATCGCCTTCCTCTTGCTCGCCATTATGCTGATCAATCTGTACTACACCGGTGCATGGATCTTCGATGTGATGTCAAGGAAAAGCGAACATTCGATCATTCGGTGGATCAGGCCCCGACTCTTCCTTTTTGTGTTGTTGTCGACCATGTCGGTCCAGCTCTTGGTCTCGCTTGGACTCGCGATCCATGAATACTACAACGGCTACATCAAGTTGCACTGAAGTGGGCCAATAACACGGCGAGCACCCTGTGGATGAGCTGATCGGGTTGATCAAGGAGCACGGGATGTGGGTGGAGGCGGAAGCCGCTCAATGTCCCGATACAACGACTTGATATACAAAGCCATAGTACCAAAGAGTACAATTTCGGAATCTGATTCCGAAATTGTACCAAGCTGATGACCCGATGCCTCGGAACACCCGATCGAGTGTAGCTTTCGGCACAGCCTAAGCAACATGCGCTCATCGCTTCTGTTCCACCTATTATGCTTCCTCTCCCTTTCCACCCACGCCCAACGCACCCGCGCCCTGGAACAATTGGCCTACACCATGGCCGGTTCCTACACCAGCGCCGAACAGGCACAGGCCGACACCAGCTACTTCGAGATCGAACTGGAAATGGTACGCATCTGGCCGAAGCGCCGCGATGGAGCCTGGTTCTATGTGGAACAGGCCACCGCGGACAGCAAGGCCAAGCCATACCGCCAACGCGTGTACCACGTACAGGAGATGAACGACAGCACCTTCACCAGCAACATCCTGACCATCAAAGGAGGCGATTCGCTGTACGGCGCTTTCGCAGATCCGGTAAGGCTCGAACGCCTGAACCCCGATTCGTTGGAACGACTGGATGGTTGTGCCATCACCTTGCATCGGAAGGGTAACACCTATACGGGCAGCACGCACGACCGCGATTGCCCGAGCAAGCGAGGCAAGG
>DAOORM010000578.1:0-1603 GCA_035389265.1 Flavobacteriales bacterium
TTCCATGTTGCGGTGAAAGGCGTTCAACGTGAATTCCCGCTCAAAGATGCGCCGGCCCTCCAAGCCCATCCTCCGGCGCAGGTCCGGATCCCTCAGGGTGAGGAGCCTATCGGCCACCGCCCGCGGGTCCTTGATGGGTACCAGAAAACCGCTGTGGCCATCGCTGACCACCGAGGGAATGCCACGCCATACGGTGGTGACCACCGGTTTGGCGAACTGCATGGCCTCCAGGAGCACGAGGCCGAAAGTCTCGGCATCGTAGAACGAGGGGAAACAGAAGATGTCGCAGCCCGCGAAACGCGCGAACTTCTCCGGACCACTGAGCACGCCGATGAAGCGGACATGATCCTGAAGGCCATGCTGGCGGACAAAGGCTTCACATTGCTCGCGATAGGCATCGCTGCTCCACTTGCCCATCATGTCCAACCGGGCATCCAGGCCCTCGGCTAAGGCCATCCGGAAGGCTTCCAGCGCTACGCTCACGCCCTTGCCTTCCGTCATCACACCGGTGAACAGGATACGTATAGGCTCCTCGGTTGATGCGGTGTGCTCTGGCACGCTGCCGCGCATATCCTCCACCCCATTGGGCACCACCACGTTGCGCAGGGCTCCGAAGATCTGCCCATCATCGGGGTTCTGCGGGGCGGTACGGATAGCCAGGTCGGGCCTGCGGTAGGCCAAGCGGAAGAACGGTCGCAACAGGGCTGGCAGCTGCGCTGCATAGGCCGAAACACCACCCGCATGGAAGTGGAACACCACCTTTTGGAAAAGCCAGCGCGTGGCCAGCAGGAACACGATATCGCGCAGGACGGGCACTTTGGCCGGACCACTGGGCGGATAGTAGAGCACTTGGGAGCCGAACCGGAAACGCGCGGACCAGACCTGTAGAATGGTGGTGAAGAGGATCCAGACCTTGCGGAACGCGAACTTGCCTACGCTGCCGATATCGTCCGAGAATGCCAACCGCACGTGATCTAGGCGCAGCCGGTCGGACCGCAGTTCAAGCAGACGTGCGATCATAATGGCCTGCCCGTGGTGCGGAGGTGGCGTTTGGCCTACGACGAGAACACGGAGCAGGGGGCGGGAAGCGGACACTGCCCAAAAGTACCGGCGCTGACCAGCCGCACAGGACCGCCGCCCAACGGGTATTAACACAAACGGGTGGAAGCGCCCGACATGGGGAAAAGAAGCCCGGTCGATGGTCACAGGTCCTTCGTCGGATCTTCGCAACTGTGGCTTGCGGGCTGGGGTTCAACAGGGCCAGAACACCCTGCACATGAACCTGGTCCGTTACGCTCTCCTGATCACCGCCACTGGCCTGGCAACGCTACTCGGAGCGACCACCTACCACATATCCCCCTCCGGTAGCGACACCAACAACGGCACCAGTCAGGCCACGCCTTGGCGTACGATAGCCCGGTTGCAGCAGGTGAGCGCCAGCCTTCAACCCGGCGACCAGGTCCTCTTCCAGCGCGGTGGGACCTATCCCGGCCACTTAACCGTGAACAGCAACGGCTCCGCAGCACAACCAATCGTCATCGGCAGCTATGGCGCCGGCGCCCTGCCGGTGATCTCGGGCTCGGTGGAGGTCACGGGCTGGACG
>DAOORM010000579.1:0-1602 GCA_035389265.1 Flavobacteriales bacterium
ATCCCCACTGGTACATATCATAGAGCGCCCAGAGCCCGAAGAGCGTAAGGGTGATCAGGCCTGCAAAGAGCCCCCAGCGCTTGCCCCAGATGGCTGCGAGCAGGCCGAACGCGGCCAGCGCGATGAGCACCTTGGGCAGGTGAACGAACTCAGGGAACATCTCATCGTGGATGGTACCCATGCCGATATAGTGGTTCAATCCATTGATCTTCTCCACATCACCGGCGAAATGATCGGCGTAGATCTGAATGAAGAGCCCTTCCGGATACTGGGGCGCCTGCAGATCGATGCGCCAGATGGGGACGTACAACAGGACCAACAAGGCCAAGGCGGCCAAGGCGATCATCACGCGGGAGATGGGCTTCATGGTCAAAAGGTCTGTGAGATGGGATCCTTCAGAACCGCAGCCCCGGCATTCACCGGGGCCGCGGTCACTGTCAGGCGATGCGCACCCGACTACATTTCAGCGTCCACGGAAACGGTCTGAGCGCTCAATGGAACCGAACTGTTGGCGGGTGATACCCGAACATAGCCCTGCATCTCTTGGTGGAGTGCGGAGCAGAAGTCCGTGCAATACATCGGTGTCACGCCCACGCGGGTGGGCACCCATTTCAATGTTTGCGTTTCGCCGGGCATCAGCAACAACTCGGCGTTGGCGGCTCCCTTGATGGCGAACCCGTGGGGTACGTCCCAGTCTTGTTCCAGGTTGGTGATGTGGAAGTAGACCTCGTCACCCAGCTTGATGCCTTCGATGTTATCCGGCGCGAAGTGCGAACGAATGGTGGTCATCCACACGTGTACCTCTTTACCGCGTCGTTCGATCCTGGTCTCCTTCTCTCCTTTGGCCACGAAGGGGTGTTCGTTCTCTTCGATCTTGAAGAACTTCACCTCGCGCGGTTTCACCAGTTCCGCGGGAATGGACTGCGCATAGTGCGGTTCGCCCGTAGTTGGAAAGTCCAGTAGCAATTCCATCTTGTCGCCATCGATACTGTAGAGCTGTGCACTCTGGGTCAGCTCGGGTCCGGTGGGCAGGTAGCGATCCTTGGTGATCTTGTTATAGGCCACAACGTACTTGCCCCAAGGCTTCTTGCTGTCGCCGCCAGGAACGCTCAGGTGACCGATGCTGTAGTAGGTGGGCACGCGGTCCAGCACCTCCAGTTTCTCCACGTTCCACTTCACGATCTCGCTGCTCACGAAGAAGCTGGTGTAGGCGTTGCCGTTCGCATCGAACTCGGTGTGCAAGGGCCCGAGACCGGGCTTCTTCACCTCGCCGTGCAACACGCTCTCATACTTCAGCACGGGGATGCCACCGAAGTCGCCTTCCAGATCATTGGCCGCGATGGCCTTCTGGATCTTCTCGAAGCTGAACACCGGGATCAAAGCCGCCAACTTGCCGCTACCCACGATGTATTTGCCCGTGGGGTCCACGTCGCAGCCGTGCGGGCTCTTGGGACAGGGCATGAAATACAACAGTCCGGGGTGGTCCTTGGGGTCCAGTTGCAGCACGTCCTCGTGAACGGTGGTCTCGGTGCTGTGTGTCTTGTGGTTCCACCAGTTGCTGTGGTGCTTGCCGGGCACGCGCTTGCCCTTGCCCTCCTTGGC
>DAOORM010000580.1:0-1602 GCA_035389265.1 Flavobacteriales bacterium
TCCGGATCCCGGGGCCGTTATCATTTCAAGCGCAGCACGATGGGCAGATGATCGCTGTACCCGCCCTTGTAATCGCGACCGGCATAGGTCTTATCCGGCGACTTGCCGTAGCGTGGGTGGCGGAACAGCAGCCGATCGTCCCAGAAGGCCTTGGCGTCATCCACCAAGGGCAGCAGGGCCGCGCTCACGATGAACTGATCGAGGTAGGACCACTCACCTTGGTAATTGTAGCTCCCGTGTCCTTCGGGCTGCCCCATGCACATGAGGTCGAAGAGTGTGGCTTTCGAGACGGCATCGCAGGCGGCACCTAGACCTTGTTGGATGCTGGCATCCGCCGGGCTGTCATTGAAGTCGCCCATGATCAGGATGCGCGCTTCTGGATCCTCCTTCAACAAGGCATCCAAACGGTCGCGGACCACTTTTGCAGCCGCCATGCGCTTGGGAATGCTCGTATCTCCATCTCTGCGGCTGGGCCAGTGGTTCACGAATACATGCAACTTGCCCTTGCGCGCCAGATCGAGGCGGACGTAGAGCACGTCGCGCGTGCGGTCGTCCACGAGCGGAACGTTCAAGGGCTCTTCGGCCGCCACCTCAGCGAATTCAGGGTGCACCAGCAGGGCCACGTCGATCCCGCGTTCATCCGGAGAATCGTGGTGTACCACGACATAGCTCGCCTTCTTCAGGCCACCCGTTGCCGCGAGTTCCTCCACCACCTTCCTGTTCTCCACCTCCACCAAGCCGATCAACGCCGGTTCACCAGCGGCACTCCAGTGGATGGCTTCTGAAAGCTGATCCAGTTTGGTACGGTACCGTTCGTTATCCCAAGCCAAGGCACCGGTAGGCAGGAAGTCCGCATCGTTGATGGCGGGGTCGTCCTGCGTATCGAAGAGGTTCTCCACATTGTAACACACGATGGCACGGCCATCCAGCGGCTGCAGGTCCTTGTCTTCCTGGACCACCGCATCACTGCGATCCTCCTGCATGGGTTCGGAGGAGGTGGCCGCACCGCAGGCGGCGCATAGCAGAAGGAAAGACCAGCTCAGGCGCATGGGGTCAGCGTTTGGTGGTTCGACTTCGGGTGGACTTCACCCCGAGCATGCCAAGCAATCCCCGGGTGAATTCGCGCAGCACGGTGTTCCCTAATTGACGCACCATGGTGTTCTTGGTCACTTTCTCGAAGGTACTGGGTTCTTCCTTGGCCTTCCGCTCTTTCTTCGGCTCCGGAGTGGTCGGTTCATCCCCAGCCTCGTCTTTCACGCGCTGCTGGAGGCGCTTCTCCAAGATCTCGTAGGCGCTTTCGGCATCGATCACTTCGTTGTATTTACCAGCGATCCGACTTTGGGCAACGAGCCCACCGATCTCCAAGGGACTGAGGATGTCCATGCGGGTTACCGGGGCCCGAAGCAGGGTATGTGCCAACGGCGTCGGCGTGCCCTTCTCGCTCAAGGCGGTCACCAAGGCCTCCCCGATCCCCAACGAAGTGATCAGGGCCTCGGTATCGTAGAACTCGGTGAGCGGGTAGTTCTGGGCGGTCTTCTTGATGGTGGTGCGGTCCTTGGCGGTGAAGGCGCGGAGGGCGTGTTGAACCTTCAAACCGAGTTG
>DAOORM010000581.1:0-1599 GCA_035389265.1 Flavobacteriales bacterium
ACCAAGCCCCACTCCACCGCACTTCCTTTGGAGCCGGGGTGCAGGATCACCGTACGTGTTCCTGGGCGTTCCCATCCGCACAACCGTTCGGCCATGGGCAAGGCGGAGAAACCGCTCAATGCCGAAAGTTCGCTCAGCCCGATGTCAGGTACGGGCATCAAAGGCGCTGCCAACTTCAAGTTCAATTGAGCCTCGTGCAAGGCGCTGCGTTTGCGGCTGAACGCCACGCGATCGGTGCAGGTGACCCAATGCCACCACCGATGACTGGTGCCGATGCGCATGGGAATGCCCGCCGACCGCGCCCATTGTGCCAGTTCCTTGCGGGGGAAGACATGGATCAAGGCATCCGCTTTCAAGCCGCGCAGCATGGCCGGTGCATCGCCCGCTTCCAACTCCTCCAAGGTGAGGATAGCGTCCACGTGAGCGCATCGGAGAAGGACCGGCTTGGTGTAGGTGCGACCGATGAAGGTGATGCGCACACCGGGGAAGCCGCGCTTCAACAGCCCGGCCATGGGCAGTGTCAGCATCACATCGCCGATGCTGTCCGTGCGGCTCAGGATGATGTGGTCAGGCCCCTTGGTCACGCAGCCGTTGGAGTTTGGCGTACTTCAAGCGGACCGCGCGCGCGCTGAGCCGGGCGATCGAATACCCCGCGCGGCCATCGAGGAATCCGAGGCGAAGGAAGTAGCCTTGTACGAACTTCACTGCGGGGGAGAAAAGCCGCTTCAAGGCCCCGGGTCGTTTCCCAGCGGCGAGCAATTTGCGGGCATGTAGATCGCTGTAGCGCTCGATACGTTCTTCGTGCGAACGTATGGTGGGGTAGGAATAGTGCAGGAGGTCACCGGGGAGGTGATGCACGGCGATGTCCTTGGGTAGCTGAAGCTCCTCGTGAACATGTTCACCCTGCCAGCTGCTGCCTTCCTTGGGGAAGAGGCGCACCTTGGCATCGGGGTACCAACCGCCATGACGCACCCACGTGCCGCAATAGTTCGTTAGGCGGTTGAACTTGTAGGCGCCCTGCAGTCCACGCTGCGCGGCTTCCATCAACGAAGCGCGCAATTCGGCGGAGATGGCCTCGTCGGCATCGAGTGAGAGGATGTAGGGACCACGCGCTTGTGCGTTGGCGAAGTTCTTCTGGTCGGAATAGTCCGTCCACTTGCGCACGATCACCCGCGCGCCATGTTCGGTGGCGATGCGTGCGGTGGCGTCGGTGCTCTCCGCATCCACCACTATCACCTCGCTCACGAGCAGTTGCAGCGAGATGAGGCAGCGCGCGATGTTGTCCGCTTCGTTGCGTGTGATGATGACCGCGGAGATGCCTTTCATGCGGCGCCGAAGTTAACCGGCGCTGCGTGGATCAGCGGGTGCGTGCCACCACCAGCCGACCGCGACTGAAGGCCTCGGTCCCATTCACGATCACGACGGTATAGGTACCACTGGCCAGGCTGTGGATATCCACCGTCTGTTCGGGCTGGTTGAGCGGCGCGGTCAATGCTACACGTCCCATGGCATCCATCACCTGCACCAAGCTGCCCGGGCGCGCAGCCGTGGATCGGATGGTGACCAGATCGGAGGCTGGCTGCGGGAAGATCAGGCTGC
>DAOORM010000582.1:0-1598 GCA_035389265.1 Flavobacteriales bacterium
GGCCCGTTGCGGGGTAACCGCTTCGATCGCTCACGCGGGCATCGCGTTCAACTCATCTCAACAGTTCTCGCCAAACGGTCCCGCACCACAGCCGCGATGCGCAACGAATTCAACCGCGCCACCGGATCGAAGAAGTGCCCGCTGATCAGGCTCACCGTCGCAAACTCCTCTTTCCACCAAAAAAGGGCGGGAAGAAGACGTGCACAGCGGATAGCAAGCGTAGCAGGCTACAACAATGATCTCCACGCCATTGCCACATGCCGAAGGGCCTTCCCACCCCAGCCCCTACCTTGCCCACATGGATCCCCAACACGTGCGTGCGATGGCACTGGACATGCCCGGCACAGCAGTGAAAGAGCATTTCGGCCGGCCCGTTTACAGCGTGAAGAAGAAGACCTACCTCACCGTATGGGATCTGGAAGAGCGCGCAGTCGTGAAACTATCGCCCGCACAACAGGCCGCCTTCATGGATGAACACCCGGATGCCTTCGCCCCCGTACCGCAGAAGCTGGGCAAGTACGGATGGACGAGCATGTACCTCGCCCATGTGAACGAAAGGCTGTTCCGCTATGCCATGGACCTCGCTTGGCGCAACGTGGCACCGAAGTGGTTGATCCTTACACGACCCTTACCGCCGAAGGGATAGGTATTCACGCCTGATCCTACGAATTATGAAACACTCCATCTTTCTGTTCGCCGCAGCGCTCTTCATCGGGGCATGCTCCGCTCCTGCCACCAACGCCGACCCCAAGTATGCGGCGGACGACGCACTCTTGGAAAAGACCCATGCCGAAATGCAGCAACGACTGGATTCCGTTACCGTGCATTTCACGGTGCTCGCTGAACGCGTGAAGCGGGCGAAGCCCGATGACCCTGCACCGCGCGAGTTGGAACGTCCTTCAATCTGGCTTGGCGATCTGCAAGGCATCTTGGAGTCTGATGTGCGCTTCATGGCCGAGCGCAAAGCAGCGCTCAGCGGCGCAGGATCACCGGAGGACCAAAAGGCGATGACTGAGCGCTACGATGAATACATGCAAGGTCATGCGCAAATGGTGCTGGAGTTCCACCGGATCGCGGACAAGTTGGAGGAGCAGATGAAAGGTGAGTGAACCAGGATCCGGGTGCTTCTAGTCCATCTATTCAATTGCGTCTACCCCATTAGTAGCGGGCCGTCCCCGGAGAGGTGAAGAGCATAGAAGGGGTCGGAGTATCGCTCCTCATGCCATGGTTCGGCAGCAAAGCTCTTCTCAGCTATTCAGGCCCGCACCAGGAAATTCTCCGCCAGCATGCACCGCACGCTGCCGCCGCCCACCGCTTCGATGGTGGGGATGGCCACCGGCACCAGCTGACCATGGCGTTGCAAGGCGATGCGCTGATCGGGCCGCAGCTGGTTGAAGGCCGTTTCGGAGAGCAGGGTGTACGACGGTGCGCCGATCGTACCGTGCACGGCTGGACCATTGGTCGGCCGAAGCTGGAGCATGTTCCCCAGGAAATGCTGCATCTGCTCGATGCCGATGGGGATGACCTCCTTGCCGGCCTTGGTGAGTTCTTCCTGCACTTCCTGGCGCTCGGCCGGGAACGGCATGGCATCCAGGCAC
>DAOORM010000583.1:0-1595 GCA_035389265.1 Flavobacteriales bacterium
TTTCTGGCCGTCAATGAGCCGAGCGGTGCGCGCACCGCTGTGGTGGAGGGTTGGATCGATCCCGTGTACATGACCGACGTGCATACGATGCTCAGAGAAGGCGGGTATGAGCGCATCTTCATCACTGGAACACCGCGCAACTTCTCCTACACCTTGCGCATCGGCGATACCGTGGTGGTGGAGTTGCAACGACCGATGACCGGTACGCTGGTGGTGAACGCGTGCGGAGGGAGGAATACGGAGCTCCACATCCTGTCCGGTTCAACGACGGTTCTTCGGGATAGCTTGACGGATACCTGCCACGACCGCACCCAACTCCTTGAAGAGCCGGTCCAAGAACTCCGGTTCACGCCCGTTCATGGGGGTTTTCCGGATAAGACCTGGGAGCTCCTGTTCTTGCTCTACACCAAGATCGAAGGCATCAACCTGCATGCGTTACAACGATCGGTCACCATCCATCGGGCGGATGGCAGCCGCACCCCTGGTACACCATCCTATGCCGATGCCACTGCGGAAGCCCTGATTATGGCGGGAACACCAGCGACCAGGATCGTAAGACTGCCCACGGTGATGCTGGGCGAAAGCCGGACATGGGCCAACGCTCAACGCTTCGCGCAAGAAGCTCGTACCACTGGGATCGATGAAGTGGACATCATCTCCTTCGGCATCCACGCGCGTCGATCACGTATCGCCTTTCGCACGGCCTGTGGCGATGGAGTGACGGTGGGGGTCCGGTGCATCGAGGATCCCGAACTGCAACGAGGCCGCTGGTGGCGAAGCTGGAATGGCTGGTTGAAAGTGCTCCGTGAACTGGCCGGGGTACCGACATCCTACCTGGTGAAACCGGTGGACTGATACGACCGGCACGTTATCTTTTCGGCATGATGGCGTCGACACGCTCCACCGAACTGCCCCCGTACCTGCAGAACTACCTGCGGAAAGCGCGCGGGAACACCGTACTCGAAGCTCAAGAGAACGCCCTGACGCGGACGATCGCGCTTTTCGGCGCCATCCGTGAAGAGCGAGGCCTGTACCGCTATGCACCGGGTAAATGGAGCATCAAGGAGGTGCTCCAACACCTGAACGATTGCGAGCGCATCTTCACGTACCGCGCCTTGCGGTTCGCACGGAACGATGCCACCGCCCTGCCACCGTTCGAGGAGAAGGAATTCACCCCGGCCTCGGAAGCCGATCGGTTGCCACTTAGCGCGATCCTGGCCGAGCATAAGGCCGTCCGAGCCAGCACCGTTGCGCTCTTCACCAGCTTCACCCCGGTGATGATGGCTCGTGCAGGCCTAGCCAGTGGCAACAAAGTGAGCGTGGAGCAACTGGGGTTCATCGCAGCCGGTCACGCCGAACATCATTGCGACATCCACGAAGAGCGATACCTCTAGGCCATGGCAGCACGCAGCATGCAGGACTGGTTCGATGCGTACGGTGTCAGTCATCAGAACCCCACCAACAAAGCGATCCATTGGATCTGCGTACCGGTGATCTACTTCTGCGTGGTGGGGCTGCTGTACAGCATACCGCTACCGGCGGCACCTCCTTTCGTGGGGCCGCATACCATGGCGTATGTCGCACTGGCCTTCGTC
>DAOORM010000584.1:0-1590 GCA_035389265.1 Flavobacteriales bacterium
TCTTCGTGTAGCGGAGGCAAACGGCCATCATCTTTCCGTAGAAAAGCTCGTACACCCGCTGTTGAGCACGGCGGTCCTCGCTCAGGCATCCGTCGATCAACGCGGAGTATGCAGCTTCTTGAGGCAGCACGGCAGGGTCTTGGACCAAACGCATCGACGCGCGTTCAGCGGCAGGGGGGACTGTCGGTTGGCCAAGCATCGGTGCCGGTAAGGTAGCCATTTCTACTGAAGTAGACGTGGGAGGTCCGGAAAGGATGCCTCGGGGTTGCCTTCGGAACTTGGAACCCTGTCAATGATCACCGCGTACCCAAGGCCCGGCGTGCTACTTTCGCGCCCGCTCCGTGGCCTCACGGATCCATTACGAACAAACTCCTACCCCTGAAGATGAAAGTCACCGTTGTGGGCGCCGGTAACGTGGGCGCTACTTGTGCCGATGCCATTGCACGTTGGGAATTGGCCAATGAAGTGGTGCTGTTGGACATCAAGGAAGGCTTCGCCGAAGGCAAGGCCTTGGATATCTGGCAGACCGCCCCGATAAGCCTGTTCGATTCGCGCATCACCGGCAGCACCAACGATTACGCCAAGACCGCCAACAGCGACGTGGTGGTGATCACCAGTGGCCTGCCCCGTAAGCCGGGTATGAGCCGCGATGACCTCATCGCCACCAACGCGGCCATCGTGAAGAGCGTGACCGAGAACATCATCAAGCACTCGCCCAACACGATCATCATCGTGGTGAGCAATCCGCTTGACGTGATGACCTATTGCGCCTTCGTCAACAGCAAGTTCCCCGCCAACCGGGTTTTCGGCATGGCCGGTATCCTCGATACGGCCCGCTACCGCGCTTTCCTGGCCACCGAACTCAATGTGAGCCCCAAGGATATCCAGGCCGTGCTTATGGGAGGCCATGGTGATACGATGGTGCCTCTTCCACGCTATACCACGGTGGGCGGCATCCCCGTCACCGAATTGATCGCGAAGGACAAGCTGGACGCCATCGTGGAGCGCACCAAGAAAGGAGGGGGTGAGATCGTGAACCTGTTGGGCACCAGCGCCTGGTATGCTCCGGGCACGGCCGCTGCGCAAATGGTGGAGGCCATCGTGCGCGACCAGAAGCGTATCTTCCCATGCTGCGTGTGGCTGCAGGGCGAGTATGGCCTGAAGGATGTCTACATGGGTGCACCAGTGGTGCTCGGCCGCAACGGCGTAGAGCGCATCATCGAGCTCCAACTCACCAAGGACGAACAAGCCCTGTGCGACGCAAGCGCGAAGGCTGTTCGCGAAGTGATGGATGTCCTCGACAAGATGCAGGTGACCGCCTGATCGGAACCATAGGAATAACAAGAACGGCGCCCCGCTGGGGGCGCCGTTCGCATTTGGCGGTTCGATCAGTGTTGGATCACCAAGCGAGCTGGCAACATACCCGGGCCTTCGCCTTCGAGTTGGAAGGTGTAGACGCCGTTCGGCTCACTAGTTAGGTCGAGCGCCATGGTTGGTCCCAAGACCCGGACCCGATGCACCTCCTGGCCAAGCGCGTTCCTGACGACCAGAGAACGTCGTGTGCTCTCGGGGCTCGAAGGCAAGATGACC
>DAOORM010000585.1:0-1586 GCA_035389265.1 Flavobacteriales bacterium
ACGAGGAAAGTGAGCTGCTCAATGCGATCGAGGGCCGCTTGAAGCGAAGCGACCTGTTCCGCAAGGGTTTTGACAAGGGCTTCGAGGGCTTCAATAAGTTCCTTGATCAGGCGCGCGCATTGGACCCGCTGAAGGACCTGAGCCGAGACAGGAAAGTGAGGAACCTGAAGAAGAAGGAAGTGCTTTTCCACGAAGGAGATGAACTGCGCCATCTGCCGTATGTGGTCCGTGGCAAGGTGCGCACCTTCAAGATCAACAACGATGGCAAGGAACTGGTGACCGGCCTGCACGGCGAAGGTGATCTCGTGGGTTACATGGGGCTGCTGGAGAGCGGTAGAGCCATGGAGAGCGCCGAGGCGTTGGAGGACTCCGAGGTGGCCTTGATCCCGCGTGAGGACCTGCTTGCCTTACTCTACAAGGACCGTGATGTGAGCATCCGATTCATCAAGATGCTGGCTGGCGATGTGCGGGAGAAGGAGGAGCACCTCCTGCAATTGGCCTACTCCAGCGTTCGCCAGCGGGTAGCCCAAGCGCTGTTGCGCGTGCATGCTCGGTACAATGCCGGCGGCGATGCCGACCTCGGCTTGCACATGAGCCGTGAGGATCTCGCTACCGTGGTGGGCACGGCCACCGAATCGCTCATCCGCTGCCTTACGGACCTGAAGGAGGAGAAGCTGATCGATACGCAGGGTCGGAGCATCCGGATCGCCGATAAGGCTGGGTTGGAGCGCCTCGCTCGAGGCTGAGTGCGGCGCTGCTAGGGCTCCATCACATGCACGGTCCCTTTGGCGGGCGGCGATCGGATGTGGGCTGAGCCAGCCTGATACGAGCCCGCAGTCCATGCCTTACGCCGCGCCGAAGCCGTTGCGCAAGATGGTCGGATCCCTTAAACTCAACAGTACCTTGTGCGAAAGTGCGGCCTATGCCCTCCCAAGCACCGGAATACCGCCGTCTACCTTCGGCTCGGCCGTATGTGTATCCATATAGGGTCGTTTTGGTAGCGAACATGCGTTCAGTACTCCTGCTGGCTTTGATCACCCTGGCCCGCCCACTTCTCGCCCAACCGCCCAACAGCGATTGTGCTACTGCGGAGCGGCTTTGCGCGCACACCCGCGTGCAAGGGGATAACACGGGCGCCAGCATCGTACCGGGATTTTGTCCCAGTACGCTGGCCATGGTCTGGTACACCTTCGTCACGAACTCCGTGGGCGGTCCCGCCACCGTTTCCGTCGCATTGGGCGATTGTATCGACGCGGTCGGCTATGACGATGAACTGAGCGCGGTGGTGCTCAGTGGCGATGGTTCCTGTGTACTCACTTCCTTCACCGCCGTCTCAGCTTGTGAGGTGAGTGACATCGACTTTTCCGTGACCACCCAAGCCCTACTACCGAACACGACCTATTGGGTGGTGGTGGCCGGTGCCATGAACAATGGCACAGTATCGCCGGCCCAATGCGACTTCACCATCAACGTGGCCGGCCCTGGTGCCGACATCATCGGAGTGGATATGAGCGCGGGTACCGATCGTACCATCGGCGAAGGAGAGAGCACACAGTTGGACGGCTTCAGCACCGGGCTCATCGATT
>DAOORM010000586.1:0-1584 GCA_035389265.1 Flavobacteriales bacterium
CTCGTGAGCGCCTTTCCTCAACCGGCCACCCACCATGTGCAGTTCACCTGGCAGGGTCATCGCATCTCCCGGTGGCGCATTCGTTCGGTCTCCGGTGCCCTTATGGCCGAAGGGACCTGGAGCGGTACGGGGTTGGAAATAGCTCACTTCCCCCCTGGTTTGCTCGTGGTGGAATTGGTGGATGGTGAAGGCCTGTCCACCGCGGTCCGCGTGTTGAAGGACTGAGGGTGTCGAGCGGGTAGCCTTGTCGAAGAACGCACCGCCTCGATGTTCGTACTTCCCCGTTCAATACCTCGATCGTGGTATGCTCCGATATCCGGCTGGGCCGCATATTTGCCGCTCGCATGGAGCAGGAGAACATGGGTGCGATCGGTCTGGACAGGTTACCGGAGGACCAATGGGCCACGGTGAGCGATGTGACCGTGCCCACGGACGCCACCGACCGCGGGCTGGTGCTACGCCTGCTGGAACTGGGTTTTGTGCCCGGTGAGCGCGTGCGTGTGGTACGGGAGGGCAGGACGGTCCGGGAACCGTTGGCCGTGCGTGTGGGCCACACCACCTTCGCCCTGCGCCGGCACGAGGCCGCATTCATCCGGGTGATCCCTGCCGAATAGATGGAAGCGCCCGTTCCCAAGCAGCCCCTGCGCATCGCCCTGTTGGGCAATCCGAACTGCGGCAAGACGGCGCTCTTCAACCTGCTCACCGGCAGCAGGCAGAAGGTGGCCAATTACGCCGGCGTCACCGTGGAGCGCAAGGAAGGCGTGTTCCGCACCACTGCTGGTCGACAGGTCAGCGTCCTGGACCTGCCCGGCGCTTACAGCCTCAACGCGCTCTCGGGCGATGAGGCCGTGACGCGAGACGTCATCACCGGACACAGCCAGGAAGTACTGCCCGACCTGCTGGTCTGCGTGGTCGATGCCACCAACCTCCGCCTGCACCTTCGCCTGGTGCTGGAGGCCCGGCGTCTGGGCCTGCCTCTGGTGGTGGCGCTGAACAAGATGGACCGTGCCCGCCAGCTGGGCATCCACATCGACACGTCACGCCTGGCGCGGGAGCTGAACCTGTACGTGACCGAGACGGTAAGCGTGCATACGCATGGCGCCGACACCCTCCGCGAGCTGCTGGATAAGAACCTGCCCAGCACTGGGCCTTCCACATGGCGCGAGTCGGGCATCGAGCAGGTCATTGCCACCCAGCACGACGTGCTGCGCATCTTCCAAAGCGTGGTCACCGAGCCGGCCATCGACAAGGATCCCAGCGATCGCATGGACCGTTTCCTGATGCACCCGGTCTGGGGCTTCGCGGTGCTGGCGGTGGTGCTCTTCCTCACCTTCATGGCCGTGTTCTCCGGTGGCGCCGTGCTCAGCGACATCATCGAGGAAGGCTTCGGCGCGGTCGCCGCCTTGGTGGAGGCGCACATGGACGAAGGCCTCCTGCGCGGGCTCCTCGTCGAAGGTATCATCGGTGGAGTGGGGGGCGTCATCGTCTTCCTGCCACAGATCCTCATCCTCTTCCTCTTCATCCTGGCGTTGGAATCCTCGGGTTACCTGCCCCGTGCGGCCTTCCTGCTCGATCGGCCAATGA
>DAOORM010000587.1:0-1578 GCA_035389265.1 Flavobacteriales bacterium
ACAACCAGCTCGCCGATGAGGCCGTGCATGGCAAAGTGGTGATGGAAAAGGGTATACTGTATGCACCCGACTTCCTCATCAACGCCGGGGGTATCATCAACTGTGCCTGGGAGCGCAAGGGCTACAACCGCAAGGCGGCTCTTCGCCAGACCGAAGGCATCTACGACACCGCGCTGCGCATCTTCAAAGCGAGCGCTGAATTGGGCATTCCTACTTACCTAGCCGCCAACCAAGCCGCCGAGGACCGCATCAGTAGCATGCGTGCCGCTGGTATGCGTTTCTGAGACCGGAAACATCCTGCCGAAGTCGGTATCCCTGTATGCTCAACCGCCGTTACCTCCGTATCAAAGCCTTCCAGTCGCTCTATGCCTATTGGCAAAGCGATAACGCGAGTGCTGCACGGATCGAGAAGGACCTCTTCGCAGGCATCGAACGCACCTACGACCTTTACTTATCCTTATTGCTGGTCTTCGGCGAGCTTCGTCACGTGGCGGAGCTGGTGTTCGAAGAGCGCAAGAAGAAGCGCCTACCCACCCCGGAGGACCTCACTCCGAACCGCCGTTTCGTTGATAATCCGGTGGTGAAGAGCATCGCCGAAAGCGAACGGCTGCGCTTGGAGTGCGAGAAGCGGAAGATCAGTTGGGTGGGCAACCACGAACTGTTCACCGGCATGTACCGGATGCTGGAGACCAACGAAGCGGTGAAGGCCTACATGGCGAGCCCGGAGACCACCTTCAAGAAGGACCAGGCCTTCGTGGTGGAACTCTTCAGTGAACTGATCGCCAACAGCGAAGCCCTGCAAGAGGTGTACGAGAACCGGAACATCGCCTGGATGGAGGACCTGGACCTGGCCGCAAGCCTGGTGAAACGGACGTTGGAGCAGATGCGGTCCACGGATTCGGCGGATGTGTTCATGAACGAGATCGTCCGCGACCCGAAAGAGGACCAGGAGTTCGTTTCAACCTTGTTCCGCAAGACCATCCAACACGCGGAAGAGCACGAGAAGGCGATATCCGAGAAGTCCAGCAACTGGGAAAGCGACCGCATCGCCCTTAGCGATATGATCCTGATGCAGATGGCCTTGACGGAGGTGCGGGTCTTCGATCAGATCCCGGTGAAGGTGACGATGAACGAGTACATCGAGATCGCCAAGGCGTATAGCACACCCAAGAGCAAGAACTTCATCAACGGCGTGCTCGACAAGCTGTTCATCGAAATGCGCGGCGATGGTCGCATCCGCAAAGTCGGTCGCGGCCTGCTCGAAAGCTGAGGACAATGGAACAATACACCACGACTACAGCATGGGCACAGGTTGGGCTACGCACCACAACCTTCTTCCTCGTAGCAGCGGTGTTAAGCGTGGTGACAGGTTGTCGGCTCACCGACCATTCGGAACGCGACCCTGCTGAAGTCTCCTCGGAGAACTTGAACTTCCCCTCATCCGGCTACCAGAACCTGGACCCGGATGATCTGCCGAAGATGGAATTCTCCGCCACCCATGTGGACCTTGGGAAGGTCGTACAAGGGAACAAAGTGGACCTGAGCTACAGCTTCAAGAACACCGGCGGTGCTCCGTTG
>DAOORM010000588.1:0-1578 GCA_035389265.1 Flavobacteriales bacterium
AGCCAGTTGCAGGCCCACCTGCACGGCATTCAACACGTTCTCCGGTTCCATGCGCAAGGCGCTCCGGGTTTCCTGCAGTTGCTCGGTGAGCTTCTTCAACTGCTCCTGCAGTTGTCGCTCGAACTTCAGCATAGAGCGCACCTTTCCCGCATCCTCCACCGCCTTGGTAGTGTCCAGTCCGCGACGCCTGCCAAGCATGGCCTCCTCCACCTGCTGGGCGATCACCGGACCCACCTTGCCCAGGTCCTCCCGGATCTGTTCCACCTTGAGCGCAGCACGCATCAGGAACTCCAGGTCGCTGTTGAGCTCACCGGGGCTCTGGGCCGGTTTGGCGGAATCGAAGCCCGCGCCCACGAAGTGGAACACCTTCACCTCCGGGTTCTTCTGTCCGTGGCGGTCCACCCGGCCGTTCCGCTGTTCCATGCGGTTGGGGTTCCACGGGATCTCGTAGTGGATGAGCCTCCAGCAATGGTTCTGCAGGTTGATACCCTCGCTCGCGGTGTCCGTGGCCAACAGGATGCGCACCGGGGCATCCTTGGGGTCCGCTTGGAAGGCGGCCTTGATGCGTTCGCGCTCATCGTCCTTCATGCCTCCGTAGAGCAGTTCCATGCGCCCTTTCGCGGCAAAGCCATGGGCTGCAAGCAGCTCGAACAACCACTTCTGTGTGGCGCGGTATTCCGTGAAGATGATGACCCGTTCGTTGTTCCATTTCCCACCGGTCATCAATGTTTCCTGCAGCCAGGCCAACAACTTGGTGGCCTTGGCGTCCGGCCGTGTTGCGGCCGTGGTGGCATAGGTGCGCAAGCTTTTGAGCAGGGCCTTTTCCTCCTCGTTATACTCTTGCCCGTGCCGGGTGGCCGTATCCATTGCGGCCAGGGCCAGTTCCTCATCCTGCTCATCGTCCGCCGTCTCCAACTCGGATTCGTCGAGTTGCCTGCGCCAGGCCTGTCCGGTGGTGGTGGCCTTCGCGCCGACGGTCTGCGCATGCTTCTCCAAAGTGGTGCGGAAGGCTGCCGGCGATGAGAAAAGGCGTTTCTTCAGCAACTTCAACACGAACTCGGTGGCGAATCGCTCGCCATCTGTTGTGGCCGACGCCTCGCGCAGCTTCGTGTATTTCTGTAGGTCGGCGTGTGCCTGGATCTCCTCTTTCGTATAGGGCACCTCGATGTGCTCCACCTTCCGTTCGGCAAAGCGGCGTGTACCGTCCCATCGTTTCTCAAGCTCCGACTTCAGGCGGCGCACCATCACCGCTTCCAACTGCTTGCGGTCAGGTTGTACCGCCCGTGCGAAACGCTGGTCGTCCAACAACTCGAGCAAGGCCGAGAAGCTCTCCGGGTAACCGTTGTGCGGCGTAGCACTGAGGAACAGCTTATGCTCGAAATGCCTGGCGATGGTGCGGATCGCCGTGGTGCGCATGGATTCGATGGCATACTTGGCCTTGCCCGCGGGTGCCACATTGTGGGCTTCGTCCACAATGAGCAGGTCGTACGGCCTGAGATACTGTGGCTGGTCCCCCTGCTTCAGCGTTTCGCGGAAAAGCCGGAGCGGACGCTCCCGCTTGATGAAATCGATGGAGGT
>DAOORM010000589.1:0-1565 GCA_035389265.1 Flavobacteriales bacterium
CGTCCCGATTTAACCCCGTCGATTTCGAACGGGTAGGCCAAGTATGCTAGGCTGTTCAGCTTGGTTCCGGACCGGAATTGTGGCGTACCCGCCATAGTTGAAGCGCCTGCATCACCGCCACCTTAGCCCGCGAGCGAGATGGTGAAACCGTGGACGATGAGGCAGGGCATGGATGATGCCTTGCTACTGAGGACGACCCCAGGACGGGAAGCTAAGCACTGAGCACTTGGCGTGCGGCTCTATGGGCCAGGCCTCCGCAGCATTTTGGTGTATCAGCGTTATTGACAAGTCGATATCTCTATTTATCTTTGTCGATAAGATATTCACCCGATGAGCCAATCATCACATGAGCACTTCCGGACCGTACGCCGGGACTACTCCGACGCTTCCATTCTCATGCATGAGGCCATCGCCCGGCGTGCGGGGCTTTCCGGCACTGACCACAAGTACCTCGGCATCATTGTGGACCGAGGGCGTATGTCCGCTGGTGAACTCGCCAACGCATCGGGACTGACCACAGGTGCTGTGACGGGACTGATCGACCGGTTGGAGCGAGAAGGATTGGTGAAGCGCGAACTGGACAAGCAAGATCGTCGGAAGATCCACATTGTCCCTGTGGAAGCGAACGTAAAGAAGCGGATCCACCCGCTGTTCAAACGGCTTCAGCAAAAGACCAATGCGCTGGTGGAGTCCTTCTCCGAGAAAGAGATAGCCGTACTGGAGCGCTACTTCACCGCTGCGACAGCAATCATGCACCAAACGACCGATGAACTCAACAATCAACACTAAGCACCCATGACGAATATCACCAACGCCTACCTGCACCGCGCCGAACTGTGGTTGCTCATCACCACGGTGGCCTATCTGCTTATGAACGGCGCACAGATCTTCGAGACCGCCGTACTGGTGCCCAAGTGGACCAGCGCCCCGCCGGATTCCTTCGTCCTGCTCAAGACCCCGTACGGTGTCGATCTGAAGACCTTCTGGATCGCCGCCCATTCGCTTCATGAAGTCACCTTCCTCCTCGCCATCGTGTTCTGCTGGAAGCTCGAGATCCGCAACCCGTTGCTGGTCCTCTTCGCCATCCACTTCGCCGTGCGCGTATGGACGCTCAGCTACTTCGCGCCCAACGTGATCGAGTTCCAGGCCATTGCCAGTGGTGCTCCGGCACCGGGCGACCTATTGGACCGAACTACCTTGTGGCGCAACCTCAACTACCTACGGGTCGGCATCTTCATGGCCGTGAATGCTGGCTTGATCCTCGTGTACCTCAGAGTGTCCCGCTTGGTGAGTTGAAGTGCCGAAGGCACACGGCTCTGATCACGACCCAATCCGGCAGCTCATGAACATCGCTCTTTGGATCGCCCAGTTCTTTCTTGCGTTCTCCTTGTTCTACAGTGGTGGAACAAAAGCGTTCATCCCAATGGATATCCTCGCCGCTCAGTGGCCGTCCATCGGCGCCCTGGCGCCACCAATAGTCCGCCTATTGGGCGTCATCGACATGTTGGGTGCCATTGGCCTGATCGTGCCGACCATTCTCCGAATCAAACCAGCGTTGATATACT
>DAOORM010000590.1:0-1559 GCA_035389265.1 Flavobacteriales bacterium
CCGCCTCAAGCTCACTGGCTTGTACAGCGTAGCTCTGCTTGGCGGCCAAGTCCAGCGCCTGTTGCAGGCTCAGGCTTACGGGACCTTGCGCGGCCAGGGTGGTGGCCAAGGCAAGGCTGATGGTGATCGCTATTGATCTCATGGTCGTTCTTTCTTCACTTTCTTATCAAGGTAGTCCAGACCTTTCTTGCTGGCGATGCCCCGGATATGGTATTCGAAGTGTTTCCAAAGCACCTCGCTGATGTTGAACTGGTCCTGCGGGAATACCTGGCCATCCCAGGTGGCATCCATGCGGGCGATGTACAGGCGTGTGATCACCTCCACATCCAGGTCATCCCGATAGAGGCCATCCTTCAAGCCTTTCTTCAGGTTGGTGCTCACACAACGATAGATGTCCGTACGCTCGGTCTCGTCCAGGATGGACCACGCTTTCGGGTGGTACTTCTGGAGGTCGAACTGAACACTGGGATGCACCCCGCCGATCTGCGCCACGATGAACTTGGTGATCTCGTGGTTCTCGTCGATGGCGTTGAGGCCGCGCTCGCAGATGGCATCGATGGAAGTGCGGTGGTGCTTGCACACACCCGCCACCACTTGTTCCACCAGGTCGTTCTTGTCGGAGAAATGCTCGTAGAGCGTCTTCTTGCTGATCCGGAGCTGGGTGGCCACGTCATCCATGGTCATGCTCTTGATGCCGAATCGCATGAACAGCTTCAGGGCCTGCTCCAGGATGTCCTTTTTCTTGGGCTCCATGGTCGTTCTTGGCGCGATCTTCTCCGGATGAGGGTGCAAACGTAAGGGGATCTGAACACAACGGAAACGTTTCATACGAATAAATGTTTCCATTGTGATGAGTGGTTACCGGGCGGGATGAGCGCCATCTCCATAGACCAGAGCACGAATAGCTGACCTGGGCGGTAACATGACTGTTCAAGACCATCCGAACCACGCTTCTCCGATACCGAAGCGATCCCAACTACGACCATTCCCCCTTGTCAGGAACCGACCTCGTCGCTTCAACCAGTGGAATGAACGAGATGGGTCGGAACAGCGCAGGCACACCCTTCGCGCTACCACCAATGGGTTATTGGCCCCTACATGAACAACCGCGCACCTTTGTCAAATGGTCCGATGGATGGCGTGCGGCTATATGATCATCCTCGGTGGGCTGCAGCCTGGTGTGGCCCTTGCACAGGAGTACGCGGCACGTCTTGTCTCCGTCGTTCTCCTCCTGGATCCGCAGAAGAAGGACACCCTCCAATTGCAGATGCTCATCTGGGCGGTGGAGTCCTGGACCACCTCTGATCAAGCAGTGCCCTACCTCCAGCGACTCGATACGCTCAGTGCTGAACTGTTGCTGGATGCGCAACCTGCAGTGCGCCAGAGGGGCCGACATGCACGCGGTGCCTTCCACTTCTTCACCGGTTATCGCGCCAAATTCGAGCGGAACATTCCCCTAGCCCTTTCCTCGCTGAAGTCGGCGATCCATGATTTCGAGGCGGTCGGCCACCTACGCGCCGTTGGCGAATGTTGGGATGCGCTTGGACTGGTCTATCAAG
>DAOORM010000591.1:0-1555 GCA_035389265.1 Flavobacteriales bacterium
AGTGACAAAGCCGATATGCCGCCGCAGGACCTGCAGGGGAATCCGGCGGAGGTCATGGCCGTCGATTCTGCAACTGCCGGGCGGAGCGTCGTACAGCCGCGGCAGCAGGGCGGCCAGCGTGGTCTTGCCTGCGCCGGTATGGCCCACGATGGCCAAGGTGGATCCTGCGGGAACATGGAAGGAGACCCCGTCCAACGCGCGGATACCCGTGTCGGGGTAGGTGAACCCGACATTGCGGAAGGTGATGGCACCGGCTACACCGACCAATAAGTCATCCGTGCTCCGGATAGCCGGTTCACTGTCCAAGAACTCGTTGATCCGGATCATGCTGGCCGAGGCCTGCTGGATCAAGGACGTGACCCAACCCACGGAGGCGAAAGGCCACGTAAGCATGTTCACATAGATCACGAACTCCGCGATATTGCCTACGGTGACAGACGGATCGCCTTGGATCAATTTCTGCCCGCCGATGAAGATCGTGATCACGGTGCTGAGCCCGATCAACAGCATGATGGCCGGCATGAAGAGCGCGTCCACCTTGGCTTGTGCCATACTGCGGGTGCGATAATCCGAGGCCGCTTCCGCGAAGCGCCCTACAGCCATGGGTTCTTTGGCGTAAGCCTTCAATACCCGGATGCCGCTGAAGGTCTCTTGTGCCAACGTGCTCAAACGACTTTGCTGGACCTGCACATCCATGCTGCGCCGGTTCATTACATCGCTCACCCGGTAGATGATGATGCTCATGATGGGAAGGGGGGCGAGTGTCCACAAGGTGAGTTCTACGTTCACCCGTAACATGAACACGATGCACAGCACGAAGAGCACCACCAGGTTGATCGTGTACATGATGGCCGGCCCGAGGTACATGCGCACCTTGCCTACGTCCTCGCTGATCCGGTTCATCAGGTCGCCGGTGCTGTTCCGTTTGTAGAAGGCACGATCCAGCTTCTGATAATGAGCATAGACCGTGTTCTTCAGGTCATACTCGATCAGTCGGCTCACCACGATGATGGTTTGCCGCATCAGGAACATGAAGAAACCCTTCAGCAACGCGAACACGAGGTAGAGCACAGCGAGGAGGGCGGCGCACCAGACCACGGTGGCCTTCAAGGTATCCTCGTCCTGCAACTGGTTCAACCGGTCTTGGAGGTCGAGGCCCGTCCAACCCACCCACAATTGAAGTGTCTCGGGAACGGGAAGCACGCGTTGCTCTGGAGGAAGCTCGAGCTGAGCGATCCCCCGGGCAATGAGGTCGATGGCCTCGCGCACCACTTGCGGAGCATACACAGCGAAGAGATTGCTCAGCACGATGAAGACCGTGCCCAGCAAGAGGTGCCAGCGATACTTCGCCAGATAGGGGTTCAGCTTGAGGAGCGGTCGCATGCCGTGGGGCCGGAACGTGCTACTTTTGCGCCGCTCTCCGGAATTGGTCCCGCTCGAACAGCGGAACAAAGGTAGCCCGGGAGCATGGAGCGGGCCCCAGGCCCATGGTGAGAAGGATGAACGTTGAAATGCACCAAGCCATGGTCAACACCAGCACGAAAGCCGCCACCAC
>DAOORM010000592.1:0-1553 GCA_035389265.1 Flavobacteriales bacterium
GCGTGTTCGACACGGCTACCGGCAACGTGACCATGTACGAGTTCGACCTGCCCGACCTGTCGACCCCGTACGGCGCCGCCACTGCTGCTGCCCAACTGGCTGAGCTGCAAACCGCTCTTGCCAAGGCTTCCGTCGTCACCGAGTACGCCACCGATGATTCCATCCTGGCCTCTACCGATGTCGTCCTGTCCCAGCCGACCCGTCGTTACTACTACACCTGGACCGACACCCCGGCTGCTGGCACTGATCCGCTGAAGACCCTGGCCACCGTTGCTGGCGCTACCGGCCCCTACACCGGTCTGGCTGCTGCCACCAACTCCATCACTGTTGCCGCTCCCACCGTCTATGACCGTGAAGAGCGCACCGTGGTTGATCAGAGCAGCATCGTGATCTCCCCGAACCCGCAAGGTTCCGCCACCTGGACCCTGATCGGTGAAGTTTCCGTCGTGTCCATCAACAACGGCTCCGCTCCGTCCGGCGCTCTGAAGGCCAACATCACCGCTCAGGATTACACCTTTGCTTACAATGATGGTCTGGTTCGCCTGAGCACCACCAACCAAGCCAACGGTGCTCCGCTGCCGGTTATCGGCTTCACCGCGGTGAACGTGTTCAACTCCAGCGTTGGCGCCGCCGGCACCAACTACGGCCAAGTTCTGCCGCTGAAGTGGTAAGTTGAGCTGTACCTAAACACCCCTTCGGGGGTGTTGAATGACAAAGGCGGGCTTGTCCCGCCTTTGTCATTTTTGTTGTGAGTTCAGGATCATTGCTTGTGATGAACCACCATTGAACAGGTGTTGTCTTTTCTGCTTTTCCATTCGGAGTGAGCAAATTGAAGTTGTCGAATCTTCACGTCGTTCCTTTTGTTTTTGCGGCGCTTGTTTCATACCAGTCTCACGCGGGTGACGAGATCGTCGCCACCCATGGCAAGGCTGCCGTTACCGCCGCTGATCTGCAAGCTGATATGGTCGGACGATCGCCCGAGTTGCTGAAGCGCATGCGTGAGCCCGGTTCTCCGTCCGGTGAGCGAATGGCTGCCGACATCATGCTGCGTCGCCTGGTGGCGAACAAAGCGCGTGAGGAGGGACTGTTGGCCCGCAAGGACATCCTTGATCGCCTCAAGTTGGCGGAAGAACGTGCCTTGTACGAGATCTACATGGAGCAGGCCGAGTCCAAGGCCGTGTCAGAGAGTCAGGTGGAAGCCATCGCCCGGGACGAGTACAAGGCATTTCCCGAGAAATTCACCAAGCCGGAGGAGGTGCGTGCGCGCCACATCCTTTTCCGCGCTTGCGGCAGCGATCGGACAGCCTCTCGCGCACTGGCCGAGTCCGTTCTTGAAAAGTTGCGCAGTGGTGAGTCTTTCGAAGAACTGGCCCAGAAATACTCCGACGATCCCGGCTCAGGCAAGCGGGGTGGAGATCTCGGCATGAAACCGAAGGGCACGATGGTGCCCGAGTTCGAGGCCGTGGCCTTCGCCATGAAGAAGCCGGGCGAACTGTCGGGGATCGTGGAGACCAACTTCGGGCTTCACATCATCCGTTTCGAAGAACGTCAGG
>DAOORM010000593.1:0-1548 GCA_035389265.1 Flavobacteriales bacterium
TATCACGGAACACGCACCGATCGCATCAACACTGGCGGAACAAGCCATGCAACGCGTCGCCATGGAACCCGGAAAGGAGTTCGCCTACCAAGCCATGAAGGATCCTGTGGTGCGCGATCTGTATTTCGCCCATTTGGACACGATGGCATCGCCTGGCTGGTGGGAGGTTGCGCGTGAACGCACTAGACCTTTGTGGGAGCAGGCCCAACGCATCGTGAATGCGGCCATGCCCCGTGTGGACCTTGATCTGACGGTGGTGGAACATGATCGGAGGGTGATCACCAGTGCCTTGTATCCAGCTGATCTCATCCTCGCCTATGTGAGCGACACCCTCACCGCCACGGATGGTGTGGTGCTTTCCAACGTGCATGCCTTGCCGGTCGCGATCATCGGCGTGGTGCTCACCACAGGCGATACTGCTCGTTTACCGCAGGGCCTGGAACTCGAACCACGCCAACGCGACAAACCCCTGCACTACACCTTCCTGCCATTGAACGTTCCCGGCAGTCCGCGCGAGATCCTCGTCCGGATCGGCACTTCGCTGAAGACCCGTTCGGTGCGCATCAGGACGTGGAGCAGTTTTACGGCAAGCTGAACCGGGATGGACGATTATATTCGGCGCACCTAAACCACCAGACCAATGGGAATGCTCAAAGAATTCAAGGAGTTCGCGATGAAAGGCAACCTGATCGACATCGCCGTGGGCTTTGTCATGGGTGCGGCCTTCACCAAGATCGTCACCGTCTTCACCCAGAACATGGTAGCACCGCTGATCAGCATGCTGACCGAGAACGTTCGCTTCGATCAGATGGAATGGGTGCTTCGGGATGAGGTCCTTGGAGCCGATGGAGCGGTGACCACAGCCAAGGTGGCGGTGAGTTATGGCATGTTCCTCACCGCGATGATCGACTTCATCATCGTTGCCTTCGTGATGTTCATGGTGGTGAAAGCGGTGAACAAGATGAAGAAAGCCGAGCCAGCACCTGCGCCTGCCGGACCGACCAACGAAGAGAAGCTCCTGATGGAGATCCGCGACGCGTTGAAGAAGTGATCCGATGACACGTTGAACTGAAGCCCTCGGCGAAAGCCGGGGGCTTCTTCATTCAGGTCACTCGGAACGAACGTGTGGAAGGATCGAAGTGAAGGCCCTCCGACGAGAAGAGCGACTCGAGTATGCCGGAGTGCATGGCTTCTGCCGGGGTGCCGCTCCAGATGCGTTCATCGTGGATCAATAGCACACGATCGCAAAAATCCAACGCGGTCTGCAGGTCGTGCGTGGAAAGGAGAATGGCCTTCCTCCCATCGTGTGCCAGCTTCCGCAAGGTGCGCAATAGCCGCACGCGATTCACCAGATCCAGGAAAGCCATGGGCTCATCGAGCAGCATGATCGGCGTGTCCTGTGCCAAGGCACGGGCGATCATCACACGCTGCGCTTCACCATCGCTCAGCTCACGCAAGGACCTACCGGCCAAGTGTTCTACATCAACCGCCTGCAGGGCCCCATCGATGATCCGTAGATCCTCCTCAGTGAGGCGCCCGAAATGACCG
>DAOORM010000594.1:0-1546 GCA_035389265.1 Flavobacteriales bacterium
CCCTTACCTTCGCGCCGAACCCCGCGAAAGAGGTCTTGAACATCGGCGTACCGCAAGGCATGAACCCGACCACCATCCGTTTGACGGATGCCGCTGGGCGGATCATCAACGTGGAGGCGCGCTCCACCGGCTCAGCGCTATCGGTGGACATTCGCGCACTCGCAAGCGGTGCATACCAAGTTGAATTGAACGACGGCATCCGCACGGCCACTGGAAGGTTCGTCAAAGAATAAGGTCGTGGTGGAATGGTGAGCGCCCTGTCCTATCCGGACGGGGCGTTCGCATTCCGTTGAACCAATACGGCTGGCAAGTGTTCCTTTGCGCACGTGGAACGCTACTACTATTTGCTCCTCGATGTCGGCAGTTTGGCCTTTCCGCTGATGGCCAGCTTCGAGCCGCGGGTCCGCTTCTACTCGAAGTGGCGTGGACTATTCGCCGGCATCTTGGCCATGGCCATCGTGTTCATTGGGTGGGATGCCATCTTCACCGCGAACGGCGTGTGGGGCTTCAATCCGCGCTACCTCATCGGCGTGTACATCCTCGGAATGCCACTGGAGGAATGGCTTTTCTTCCTCTTCATCCCCTACTCGTGCATGTTCTTGTACGAGGTGATGCGCTACTTCGTACCCCGCGATGTGCTTGCGCCAGTGGCTCGTCCGCTGAGCATCGTGTTGATCATCGGGTTGTTGATCATCGGCATGCTCTACTTCGACCACCTCTACACGAGCATCACCTTCTTGAGCACATCGGCCTATTTGGCCTACCACGTGTTCGTGGCGAAGAGCCCGTGGCTGGGCCGCTTCTACATGGGTTACGCGGTGAGCTTGATCCCCTTCTTCCTGGTGAACGGGGTGCTCACGGGCTGGCTATTGCCTGAGCCGATCGTTTGGTATGACAATGCGCAGAACCTGGGCATACGGCTGAACACGATCCCGATCGAGGACAGCATGTACCTGCTCTTCTTCCTGCTGATCGTGACCACGTTCTATGAGCGCGGACTCAAGCGATATCCCTAGTTCTTGGTTCTTTCACCGGCCTAGTGGGACATTGAGCAATGAGACCTTGGCCGGTCTAGTTGGTCGTTGTTAACTGCTTTCGCCAACGTAGGAAGCCGACCACGGCGAGCACGATATAGATGACGTTGAGCAACGCGTAACCCTGGTATCCGATCAGGTGATTGTACGCCACAGCCACGACATCCCCCACCATCCAATAGAACCAGTTCTCCAGGACCTTGCGGCTCATCATCCAAGTGGCCACCATGGCGAAGGAGGTGATGAAGGCTTCCATACCGAGCAGGGTACCGGGTTGATCGAGCCACTTCATCAGCTGCACCAAGGCCAAGGTGCCGGCGATTCCCAGTGCCAGAAGGACAGCGTGCTGTGGCCATCGGTAGCGGATCACCTTTTCTGAGCCGCCCGAACGACCCCAATTCCACCAGCCATAGAGACCCATCACCGCATAGAAGAGATTCAAGGCGGCCATGAGCCACGCATCCTGCACCGCATACAGCAACACTCCGATCAAGGCGGCGATGAACCCGAAC
>DAOORM010000595.1:0-1536 GCA_035389265.1 Flavobacteriales bacterium
TGTTCAGCGAAGTTCGCACTGATGGCACCACCATAGGAGTTGCCCACCACGTACACGGGCTCCTTCACACCCAAGCTATCCAAGAGCAAGGCCAGGTGCGCGACCTGCACATCCACACTGGAGCCGCTCCATTGCGCGGTGGTCTTTCCGTGGCCGATCAGGTCGGGCACGATCAGATCGAATCGTTCCGAAAGCCCGATAAGATTCCCGGCCCACATGGCGCTGCTGCTGGTGATGCCATGCACAAGCATCAACTTGGGCTTCGTCCCCGAACTCAGGTCCTTGCTCGTCCAGGTGAAGTGTGGACCAGAAGCATCGGTGAAGGTGCGTTGCACCATGCCGTTGTCATGAAAGATCTTCAGGTTCCGCTTCTCGACCACCTTGTTCACATTGCAGGAAGTGAGCACGATGAGCAGCGAAGCGATGGGTACGATGCGTACGGACTTCATGGTGGAGAGCGAGATCGAGATGTGTTCGACCAAGGTAGGCGCGAACTGGAATAAAAAGAACGCCCGCCCTGTTCATGACGAACAAGACGGCCGTGGTGTCCGGAGCGGACGCGTGATCTACTTGAAAAGATTGCCAAGCAGGCCTTTCGCCATTCCTGCCAAGCCTCCTCCGCCGAGGAGGGACTGTAGGTTCTTCGCATCGCCACCCACGTGTTTGGAAACCAAGTCTGTGAGCATCGGCAGCAAGAGGGCCGCCACTCCGCTGGCCTTACCAGCATCCAGGCCCACCTGACCGGTGAGCTTGTTCTGCAGGAGACCGCCGATGTTGCCCAACAGCCCATCGGCACCGGCCGTGTTCTTCGCGCTGCTGAAGAGGTTGAGGGCATCATCGAGACCGAAGCCATCGCTTCCACCCAGCGCTTCTTTCACGCTATCGGCAGCGGCATTGATTGAGCCACCGGCTTGCTGTTCGTTCAACCCGAATTTGCTGATGAGTTGCGGAACGGCTTGGCTTTGGAGGCTGGAGAGGAGTTGATCGAGCATGACTGTCGGTGTTTGGTTTTGGTTCTTGCACCCTTCTGACGCTACATGTGTCGTTGGGTCACACAGGTACAGCAGAAAGTCATCCCAAGGTAGCTCAGGAACCATCATATGTATACGAACATGCCACCTCCAAGACCGGTCACACGCCCTTCCATCCATACCGCGCACACCCCTCCTTCCCTGACGCATGCACTTCGGGCCACGCCGGAATGCGATCGGTCGGTTGCCTGGACCTGCTTCGGATCACGCCGCCTTCATGATCATCCGATCGAAAAAGCGATCGCCGAAGTAGATGCGCAACCACATCACGGGTTTGGCGAGGAAACCACCCGCATAGCGCGTGCGTGGCTTGCGTGCCCGAACGGCCTTCGCGACCAGATCGGCGATCACTTCTGGATCGGAACCCTTGCCATTAGCCATGCCGTTCTCCGCGCCTTTGGCCACTTTGCGGGCCAGTTCGCCGTAGGGCCCAACACCCGATCGCTGTAGCATCGGCCCTGTCATCACATCGGCGAACTCGGTTCTGATGATGCCTGGTTCGATG
>DAOORM010000596.1:0-1532 GCA_035389265.1 Flavobacteriales bacterium
GGGCATCGTCACCGACAAGGGCAAGATCACCGTGGACGGCTACTACGCCACCAACATCCCGGGCTACTACGCCATCGGTGACTGCACGCCCGGCCAAGCCTTGGCACACGTGGCCAGCGCGGAGGGCATCATCTGCGTGGAGAAGATCGCAGGGCACCACCCCGAGAAGCTGGACTACAACAACATCCCCGGTTGCACCTATTGCAGCCCCGAGGTGGCCAGCGTGGGCATGACCGAGAAGCAGGCCAAGGACAAGGGGTTGGACATCAAGATCGGCAAGTTCCCCTTCAGCGCCAGCGGCAAGGCCAGTGCGGGGGGCAACAAGGACGGTTTCGTGAAGTTGATCTTCGATGCCAAGTATGGCGAACTGCTGGGCGCCCACATGATCGGTGCGAACGTGACCGAGATGATCGCCGAGTGCGTGAGCATCCGCAAGTTGGAGACCACGGGCCACGAGATCATCAAGACCGTACACCCCCACCCCACGATGAGCGAGGCCATCATGGAAGCGGCGGCCGCGGCATACGGTGAGGTGATCCACCTGTAGGGGGCGGACCTGTCCGACCCGCAGGTGGTGTGCCACAGGCGCAACACCCGACAGGTGGAACCCATGATCAACGGCCCATGTGCGGCATCGCCGGATCCTACCAGATCGACCCAGTAAGACCCACCACGGGCGAGCGGATCCATGCTGCACTGCGGTGCATCGCACACCGCGGGCCGGACGATGAGGGCGTGTATGCACGCGGGCGCGCCGTGTTGGGTCACCGCCGCCTGAGCGTCATCGATACCAGCCCCGCGGGTCACCAACCGTTCACCCTGGAGGGTGACCGCTACACCATCGTCTTCAACGGGGAGGTCTTCAACTTCCAAGCCCTGCGCGCGGAATTGGAGGCCAGTGGGCATCGGTTCAGGAGCCGAACCGATACCGAAGTGGTGCTACGCCTGTTCACCGTGAAAGGACCGGCGTTCCTGCACGACCTCAACGGGTTCTTCGCCCTGGCCATACACGACGCGGCCACTGACACCCTGTTCCTGGCCCGCGACCGGTACGGGGTGAAGCCCCTGCTCTGGTGCGAAGCGGATGGCCGCTTCCTGTTCGGCAGTGAACTCCGCGCACTTACGGCCATGGGTGCCCCACGCACCGTGGATAACGCTTCCGTGGAGCAGCTCTTCCTGCACCAGTTCATACCTGCCCCGGCCACCATCCACACCGGCATACACAAACTGTTGCCCGGCCATGCCTTGCACGTGGATGCCACAGGCGTGCGCGAAGAGCGGTGGTACCACCTGCCCGATGCCATCGGCCAGACACCCAAGGGGGATGCGGGACAGCAGCTGTATGCACTACTCGATGATGCCGTGCGCCTTCGCCTGGTGGCCGATGTTCCCGTGGGCACCTTCCTGAGCGGCGGAGTGGACAGTAGCATTGTGACCGCCCTTGCCGCCAAGCACCACAACGCACTGCACACCTTCAGCATCGGCTATGCCGAGGACCGCTACTACGACGAGAGCGCCTACGCGGAGGAGGT
>DAOORM010000597.1:0-1530 GCA_035389265.1 Flavobacteriales bacterium
TCGACCTGGGCATCCACGGCTTGCACGGAGAGCTCATCCGCATGGTGGGCCGCATGAAGTACCGCAGCTCGTACGGACAGAACCTCTTGCAGCACAGCCGCGAGGTGGCCAACCTGAGCGCCATCATGGCCGCCGAATTGGGCTTGAACCCCAAAACCGCCAAACGCGCCGGTCTGTTGCACGATATCGGCAAGGTGCCCGATGAAGAACCAGAATTGCCGCACGCGCTGTTGGGCATGAAGCTGGCCGAGAAGTATGGCGAGAAACCTGATGTGTGCAACGCGATCGGTGCCCACCACGACGAGATCGAGATGATCACCTTGCTGTCACCGATCGTTCAGGCTTGCGACGCCATCAGTGGTGCCCGTCCAGGAGCGCGTCGTGAAGCGACGGAGGCCTACATCCAGCGTCTGAAGGACCTGGAAAGCCTGGCCATGAGCTACAATGGGGTCACCAAGGCCTTCGCGATACAAGCGGGGCGCGAATTGCGCGTGATGGTGGAGAGCGAACGCATCACCGACGCCCAGAGCGACGAGATGAGCTTGAGCATCGCAGACCGGATCATGAACGAGATGACCTATCCCGGGCAGGTGAAGATCACCGTGATCCGCGAGAAGCGCTCTGTGGCCGTGGCCAAGTGATACGGCGAAGCAGTACCATATCACCTTTCTAGAAGGACGACCAAAGAGGCGACACCAGTGTGTCGCCTCTTTTCTTTGCACCATGGACACCGCCATCCCACTGAAGGACATCTTCCAATGGGAGGTGCGCAGCTGGTCAAGCGCCCTGCCACTCTGGCGGAAGCACCTCCCGGAGCAGCGTCCCTCCAAGTGTCTCGCCATCGGCGAACGCGGCGGGGGGCTCAGCCTGTGGCTGGCGGGTGAAGGTCTTGACGTTACCTGTACGGATCTTCGCGCCTTACCGGCGGAGACGCGGATGCTGCACGATCGTTACGGTGTCGCCGACCGCATTCGTTACCAACAAGCGGACGCTACCGCGCTTCCATTCGCTGAAGCCTCGTATGATGTGGTCATCTTCAAGAGTGTGATCGGTGCACTGGGCGCGAAAGACCTCCAGCGGCAAGCGATCCGCGAGATGCACCGTGTCCTGAAACCAGGGGGAGTCCTCCTCTTCGCCGAAAACCTTCATGGAAGCCCCCTGCACGGCTTGTTACGCCGCCGGTTCGTGAGTTGGAGCAGCTATTGGCGCTACCTGGATCCGGTGAACGACCGCGACCTCTTCGCCCCGTTCATACGCTTGGAGGAAGGCACTAGGGGCTTCATCGCCAACCTCGGGCGCACCGAAGGGCAGCGCGATGTGCTGGCGCGCTTCGATGCAATGGTCAGGCCGCTGATCCCCCGAAGACAGCGCACCATCTGGTACGGGGCCGCCATCAAGGGCTGATCATGGAGATCCTTCTGGATGGACGGGAACATCTTCGGCCTACTCCGCTACTTTTGACACGGCGCCGGAACTGGCGCAGCGCGCGACCTTGACCATGAACTCCAAACAACCTCGCCACATCTTGGT
>DAOORM010000598.1:0-1530 GCA_035389265.1 Flavobacteriales bacterium
CACCCTAGCCCAATACGCGAGTGATCTTGGCACCATCCCGTACGAGGCGCTCACGAGCATCGCGCAGCGGGTCAAGCGGGTGTATGTGCGGGGGTGATCTTCGACCCCACAGCCTTCCAAGCCTTGCCCCCTTGGATGCCGCGCGGATCAATGCTTGCGTTCAACGCCTCCCCTACCTTTGGGTCGAAGCCCCTCACCAATGCGCGTATTCCTGTCCGTTGCCCTGTCCCTCTTTCTGCTCCGTCCCGCTGCTCAGGCCCAAGCCGTGGCTATTCCCGGAGACTTGCTGATCATGCTCGCGCCAGGCGCTGATGCCGAAAAGGTGGCCGACGACCTCGCCACCATCAACGGGCAGCCCACCGGCATGCAGGTGGTGCGCTTGGTAAGCCGACCGATGCGCACCTGGCTCCTCCGCTTCGACCCGAGCCGAGCAGCACAGTTCGAAATGCTGCGCGCGGCACGATCACACAAAGGCGTGCGCCTGGCCCAGAACAATCACCACTTGGAACTCCGCGAGATACCCAATGACAGTGATTACGGCGATCAGTGGCACCACCAGAACATCAACAGCGAAGGGGCCTGGGATATCAGTACCGGTGGCCTCACCGCCGATGGGGATACGATCGTGGTCTGCATCATCGAGAACTCCGATCTGCCGCACCCCGACTTGATCGCGAACGCGTGGTACAACCATCAAGAGATCCCGAACAACGACGTGGACGACGACCTGAACGGGTATGTGGACGACTTCCGCGGGTGGAACCCGAACTCCGAGACGGATCAAGTGTACGGTGGCTCGCATGGCACTCAAGTGGCTGGCATGATCGGTGCCACAGGGAACAACGAGCTAGGCGTGGTCGGTGCCAACTGGGCGGTGAAGATGATGGTGGTGTTCAACTCCGGAGCCAACGACGCAGGAGTGCTCGCTTCTCACAGCTATCCCCTGACCATGCGCCGTTTGTACAACGAGACGAACGGCACCAATGGCGCATTCGTGGTGGCCACCAACGCGAGTTGGGGCATCAATGGCGGCCAACCTGCTGATGCGCCCATCTGGTGCGCCATGTACGACTCGCTGGGCGCGGAAGGCGTGCTGAACTGCGGCGCCACGGCCAACAATGCGGTGGACGTGGATGAAGTAGGCGACCTGCCCACCGCTTGCCCGAGCGATTTCATGATCAGCGTAACCGCCACGGACATCAACGACGAGCGCACCTTCTCCGCGTACGGCCTCACAACCATCGATGTAGGTGCTCCCGGGGACGATGTCTACACCACGAACATCAATGGTGGCTACGGCACCACAAGCGGCACCAGCTTCGCAAGCCCGCTGACCGCCGGTGTGGTGGGGCTGCTCTATAGTGCACCGTGCGCAAGCATGATGACCTTGGTGAAGGCCGACCCTGAGCAGGGCGCTTTGTACATCCGCGACATGCTCTTTGATGGTGTGGACCAGGTGGGTAATCTGCCGGGCCAAACGGTGACCGGCGGCCGTATCAACGCGGCAACAGCATGCAGCTCATCATGAAC
>DAOORM010000599.1:0-1523 GCA_035389265.1 Flavobacteriales bacterium
ACAAGGTCTCGCTCTTCTTCATCGCCGATCTGCCCGCCTGGTTGTTCGGTATCCTTTACCTGGCGTACTCCTATGCCATGGACAAGCGGGGCGGCGACCATGTGGCCCACGATGCGCACTTCTACGGCGCGATCTTCGGCGTGCTGTTCACCTTCGTGCTGAGACCAGCGTTGGTGTTCGACTTCGGTGTGCTGGAACGTTCATTGGGTATGTGAGCCATGCACAAAGGACTCTTCCTCGATCGGGACGGCGTCATCAACCGCGAGTTGGGGGCGCATTGCACGCGTTTCGAGGAATTCGAGGTGCTGCCTGAGGTGCCCGAGGCGATCGCTGCGGCCAATGCTGCCGGGTGGAAGGTGGTGGTGATAACTAACCAGAGCGGCATCGGTCTGGGACTCTATGATCATGCCTTGGTTGATCGGATCCATGGCTACCTTCACGACATGCTCAAGCAGCACGGAGCCGAGGTGGCGGATATCTTCTACTGCCCGCACCATCCGCAGTATGGTCGTTGCCTGTGCCGCAAACCCGGCGGTCTTTTGTTGCAGCGTGGCGCCGCGCGGCATGGGATCGATCTGCACGCATCGGTGATGGTGGGCGATCGCGATCGCGATGTGGAGGCTGCGGGATCCTGCGGTGCACGTGGCATCCTGGTGGAGGCCAACGGATCCTTGATGCGAACCCTTCGAACCAACGGTCTGCTATGAACGACCTGGTGAACCTGAACGGACAAGTGCTTCCGGGCGATGCGCCCGTGATCACCCTGAAGAACCGGGCCTTCCATTTCGGTGATGGTCTGTTCGAAAGCATGCGCGTGGTGGATGGCCGTGGGTGTTTCCTGGATGCGCATTGGGCGCGACTTACCACAGGTGCGGCCTTGTTGCGGATCGACCTTCCCAAGAACCTTGATCGTTCATCGTTCGAGCGGTACATCAACGAGCTCGTTCAACGCACTGGCCTTTCCAACGCACGGTGCAGATTCACTCTTTACCGCGATTCGGATGGGTATTACCGTCCTTCGGGGAACATCGGTGGATTCACCTTCGAGCTTTCGCCAGTGACGGAACCCACCTACACGTTGAACACGAACGGGGCGTTGGTGGACATCTGGCCCGAGATGCGGAAACCGGTGAACGAACTCTCCCGGCACAAGACGCTGAACTGCCAGTATTATGTGATGGCTTCGCTCTGGGCACAGCAACGCGGTCTGGATGACTGCATGCTGCAGAACGATCGCGGCAACATTATCGAAAGCAGTTCGGGCAACCTCTTCATCGTGAGCAATGGGGTGCTCTACACACCATCGCTCACCGACGGTTGCGTGGGCGGGGTGATGCGGGCCCAGGTGATCAACCTGGCGATCGCCAGCGGCATCAAGGTGTACGAATGCTCACTGAACCCTCAGAACCTGTTGGCGGCTGATGAGTTGTTCTTCACGAATGCCGTGCAGGGTCTTCAATGGGCCGGAACCTATCGCACCAAACGCTATGCGCACCGCATGTCCGGTGTGCTCACTGAATTGC
>DAOORM010000600.1:0-1523 GCA_035389265.1 Flavobacteriales bacterium
CAAGCCACCGCGCAAAGCCCGCAGGCCGTGCAGCGCTCGCGGCCCTGGTCGTCGCGCTTGAGCACATGGTGACCGCGGTAGATCGCGCTGCGTGGCTTTTCCACTTCAGGGTACCGCAGCGAGACCTTCTTCACGAAGAAGAAGTGCTTCAGCGTGATGCTCATGCCCTTCAGGATGGCCGGCAGGTAGATGCGTTCCAGGAACGTCATCTTCTTGTCGCTCACCACGCGGGAGCGCTGGGTCAGGGGCTGGAAGGTCGCGCTCATAGCTTCACTTGACCGTTGAACACCATGTAGCCGCCGGTGATCAGGATGTTGAGGATCGCCAGCGGGATCAGCTTTTTCCAACCGAGGTTCATCAGCTGGTCATAGCGGAAGCGCGGAAGCGTCCAGCGGATCCACATGAACAGGAAGATGAAGAAGCACACCTTCGCGAAGAAGGCCAACGTGCCGAGGATCACAACGAGGTTGCTCGCCATGCCCGTCTGGTCCACGAAGGGGATGTCGTAACCACCGAAGTACAAGGAGCTGATCACAGCACTGCTGATGAACATGTTCACGTACTCCGCAAAAAGGTAGAAGCCGAGCTTCATGCTGCTGAACTCCGTGTGGTAGCCGCCCACCAGCTCCGTTTCGCACTCGGGCAGGTCGAAGGGTGCGCGGTTGCACTCGGCGAACGCGCAGGTGATGAAGAGCAGCACGCCCAGTGGTTGTACGAACACGTTCCAGGTTCCGTCCAGCTGGCCATTCACGATGCCGCTCAGGCTCAGGGTGCCGGTGGTCATCACCAGCGCCACAATGCTCATGCCCATGGCCAGCTCGTAGCTCACCATCTGGCTTGCCGCACGGATGGCGCCGTAGAGCGCGTACTTGTTGTTGCTCGCCCAGCCACCCAGCATGATGCCGTACACGCCGATGCTGACCATGGCGAAGATGTAGAGGATGCCGATGCCGGGGTCCGCGCCTTGCAGGCTGTAGGCTTCTCCGCCGAAGTGAAGGGTGCCGCCCCAAGGAATGACCACGCCCGTGAGCAGGGCCGTCGTCATCGCGATGGCCGGACCCATGAAGTAGAGCTTCTTGTTCGCCGTGGAGGGCACGAAGTCCTCCTTCATGAACATCTTCACGCCATCAGCCAAGGGCTGGAAAAGGCCGAAGGGACCCGCGCGGTCCGGACCGATGCGGTCCTGCATGAAGGCCGCCACCTTGCGCTCGGCATAGGTCTCGTACGCCGCCACCCCCAGGGTGATCAGCAGCAGCACGGATAGGAAGATGAAGGTGTACAGCATCAGCGATCAGCGATGTTGAACGGTTCGATGCTCGGCGCGTCCGGAGCCGCCTTGTCCAGCAGCTTCTGTTGCAGCTTGCGCTCGTAGTGGCCCTGGCTGATCACGCTGTGGCGGTCGATCTTCCGCGGTCCTTCAATGGTCCAAGCAGCCTTGTCCTTGGTCTCGAAACGGCAGGTGTTGCAGATGAACTCCTCCACCTCGCCCCACTGGTCCTTGCGTCCCGTGACGCGCAGCACCT
>DAOORM010000601.1:0-1522 GCA_035389265.1 Flavobacteriales bacterium
CACGGTACGCCACGGCTTGCTTAGAGAGATCATCGTACACGATCAGTGCAGGACGACCGGTATCGCGGAAATACTCGCCGATGGCGGCACCGGTGAACGGCGCGTAGAACTGCATCGGAGCGGGGTCGCTGGCGTTGGCGGCCACCACCGTGGTGTAGGCCATGGCACCGGCCTCTTCCAACACCTTCACCGTTCCTGCCACCGTGGAGCCTTTCTGGCCCACGGCCACATAGATGCAATACACCGGCTTCCCGGCGTCGAAGAACTCCTTCTGGTTGATGATGGTGTCGATGGCCACCGTGCTCTTTCCGGTCTGGCGGTCGCCGATGATCAATTCGCGCTGGCCACGACCCACGGGGATCATGGCGTCGATGGCCTTGATGCCCGTTTGCAGGGGCTCCTTCACCGGCTCGCGGTAGATCACACCAGGGGCCTTACGCTCGATCGGCATCTCGAACAGCTCGCCGCTGATCGGGCCTTTGCCGTCGATGGGTTCGCCGAGGGTGTTCACCACGCGGCCCACCATGCCTTCGCCGGTCTTAATGCTGGCGATGCGCTTGGTGCGCTTCACGGTGTCACCTTCCTTCACACCTACACCGGAGCCCAGCAATACGGCGCCCACGTTGTCCTCTTCGAGGTTCAACACGATGCCGCGCAGGCCGCTGTTGAACTCGATGAGCTCACCGCTCTGCACGCCTTTCAGGCCGTAGATGCGGGCGATACCATCACCCACTTGCAGCACGGTACCGACCTCTTCGAGCTCGGCCTCGCTGCGGAAACCGGCGAGTTCTTGTTTGAGGATCGCCGACACTTCGGCGGGTTGTACGTGGGCCATTTCTGGAAAGGCTTTAGATCTCGGGGATGTACGGGTTCTTGGAGAATTCGCGGCGCAGATCGCTCAAACGGCGGCTCACGCTGCCATCGTATTGCTCGTCGCCGATACGGATCGTCACACCGCCGATCAACGACGGGTCCACCTTTTCCAAGAGTTCGATGGATTTGCCGGGGTGCTTGGCGTTGGCCAGCTCAAGAACGCGCTTACGGGCGGCGTCATCGAGCGGCACAGCACTGGTCACCTCGGCGGTGACGATGCCTTTGTGTTGCTTGTAGAGTTCATTGAAAGCCACGGCCACTTGGGGGATCAGCGCTTCGCGCCCCTTCCGCACCAGAATACCGATGAACGTATTGGTCAAGGTACCCACCTTCCCGGCGAAGACCTTTTCCAACACCTTCTCTTTCTTGTCGGCCTTCACCACCGGGCTGTTCAGCAGCACCACGAGGTCGTGGCTGGCCGTACAGGTGTTCGCGATCATGGCCATGTCCTCGTGCGCTGCGGCGAGCTCACCCCGTTCATGGGCGAGTTCCATCAGCGAGCGGGCGTAGCGGTATGCGACCGGGGCTACGTTCATGACTTGCGCATGTCGGCCTCGGCCATCACTTTATCCACCAGTGCCTTCTGTGCAGCAGGGTCGCCCAGCTTCTCCTTCAGGATGCGTTCGGCCACCAGAATGCTCAGTTCGGC
>DAOORM010000602.1:0-1522 GCA_035389265.1 Flavobacteriales bacterium
GTGCGCACTTTCCTGAGCTTCGATACGGTCTATCGTTGGCTCACCTTCATCGGGTACAAGGTGCGCTACGTGCGCAACATCACCGATGTGGGCCACCTAGTGGGTGATGTGGACGAGGGCGAGGACAAGATCGCCAAGCGCGCCCGGTTGGAGCAGCTGGAGCCGATGGAGATCGTCCAGAAGTACACCAACGGCTTCCATGACGTGATGCGGTTGTTCAACATCCTGTCTCCAAGCATTGAACCCACTGCCACCGGTCACTTGATCGAGCAGATCGGCATGGTGGAGCGCATAATCGCCAGCGGCTATGGCTACGAGGCCAATGGGAGTGTGTACTTCGATGTGCCGAGGTTCGCAGAGAAGCATGCCTACGGCGAGTTGAGCGGGCGCAGGATCGACGAGCTCTTGACCAATACGCGCGATACCGAGGGCATGGATGAGAAGCGCAGCCCGCTGGATTTCGCCATTTGGAAGAAAGCGGAACCGCAACACTTGATGAAGTGGCCAAGCCCTTGGGGTGAAGGGTTCCCTGGATGGCACTTGGAGTGCAGCGCGATGAGCACCAAATACCTCGGCCAGACCTTCGACATCCACGGCGGTGGCATGGACCTGAAATTCCCCCACCACGAGTGCGAGATCGCGCAGAGCGTAGCGGCCGACGGCCACGCACCGGTGCGGTACTGGATGCATGGCAACATGCTTACGGTGAACGGTCGGAAGATGGCCAAGAGCGAAGGCAATGGGTTCACGCCTGAAGAACTCCTCACCGGCAACCACAAGCTGCTCGAGAAGGGTTACAGCGCCATGACCGTGCGCTTCTTCATGCTGCAAAGCCATTACGCGAGCACCTTGGACTTCAGCAATGCGGCCATGCAGGCGGCCGAGCGCGGGCTGGAACGCTTGATGGCGGCCATGGACCTGCTCGATGGGCTCAAGCCCGGTGCTTCGGATGGCGCGGACATACCGGCTCTGGAGCAGCGATGCTACGATGCCATGAACGATGACATCAATACGCCGGTGATGATCGGCGAGCTCTTCGAAGGGGTTCGCATCATCAATTCGGTGAACGACGGCAAGATGAGCCTCACCACTGCGAGCCTCGAGAAGCTCATCGCTCTCATGCGCAGTATGGTGCATGAGGTCCTGGGCCTTGAACAAGAAGAAGCAAAAGCCTCCGATGATGGAGCGATGGACGGCCTTGTGCAGGAGTTCATCCGCATGCGTGCCGAGGCCAAGGCGCGGAAGGACTACGCTGCTGGGGACGCTATCCGCGATCGCCTCGCCGCGTTGGGCATCGTTCTGAAGGATACCAAAGAAGGCACCACATGGTCACGCGCTTGAATTCCGCTCGATACCAATTCATCGCTGGTGGCCTCGCCATCCTGGTCCTGTCCGGTTGTCGATCCGAGCCACCCGAGACCAGCACCACCGTGCCGGAGCAGCAGGCTCCTGCTCTTGCGCCCACACCCGCCTTCAATGCGGATAGTGCCTATACGTTCGTTGAACGCCAGGTGGCCTTTGG
>DAOORM010000603.1:0-1518 GCA_035389265.1 Flavobacteriales bacterium
GTGTCGACCGTAAAAAGGAAGGAGCCTGCGACCAAGGTGATGGCCTTCAGGGAAAAACGGATGTGGTGTAGCATGGTGGGGTGTTTTGGTGCTCCAAAGGTGACGGCGTTGCACCACCCCACAGCCAGTAGAAATACCGGTTCTTTCGATCAGATGATGAGATGATAAGAGGATCAGAAAATGTAATGCTTGCTGCCGATGGGAGGATGTTCGCTGTGGCGATGAGCGCATCATCCGATCGCCTGCTCGATGGCTGCGACCAGCTCTTCCTGCTTGAAGGGTTTGGGGATGAAGCCGTCCATACCCGCGTCCTTGCACTGCTGCACTTCGGCCTCCATCACATTGGCCGTCATGGCCACGATGGGGATGCGCGAGCTGTCCCCACCCATGGCACGAATGGCCCTTGTGGCTTCGAATCCATCCATAACAGGCATCTGCACGTCCATGAGGATGACGTCGTAAGTGCTGGTGCGTAAGAGGTCCAGTGCGCGCTGTCCGTCGGTGGCCACCACCACTTGTGCTGTGGGGAAGGCGTTCGCCAATTCCTCTTGCGCCACCAGCACGTTCAATTTATTGTCCTCCACGAGCAGGATGCGGAGATCGCGTAGGTGTGGATGATCATCGGCCGCTACGGACCGCCGCCCGATCTCCGATTCCGAGGTTACGCCCGCATACGGAATGGTGAAGGAAAAGGTGCTCCCCTGCCCTACCGCACTGGTCGCGGTGATGGTGCCGCCTTGCATCTCCACCAAGCGTTTGCAGATGGTGAGCCCCAGACCTGTCCCTCCGAAACGGCGTGCGTGGTCGCTCTCGGCCTGCGTGAACTCATCGAAGACACGCACCAAGCGCTCGGGTGCGATGCCGATGCCGGTGTCGGTGACGGTGGCGCGGAGCATCACGGCTTCGGTCAACTGCTCCTGCACATCCAGCGCCACACGCACATGACCGGTCTCGGTGAATTTGATGGCGTTGCCGACGAGGTTCATGAGCACTTGTTGCAGGCGCGTGGGATCACCAAGCACATGCGTCGGCACGGCTTCCGCGATAGTAGCCTCCAAGTTCAACCCCTTCTCCTCGGCACGGAAGCGCATCACCTCCATCACACCGGCGATCACGCGGCGCGGTTCCATCGGCACCTTCTCCAACTCCAAGCGTCCCGCTTCGATCTTGCTGAGGTCGAGGATCTCGTTCACGATGCCGAGCAGGCTCTCGCTGCTGGTGGCGATGGCATCGAGGTGTTCCTGTTGCCCGGGCAGGTGCGCGTTGCGGCGCAGCACGTTGCTCATGCCCACGATGGCGTTCATCGGTGTGCGGATCTCGTGGCTCATGTTGGCCAAGAACTGCTGCTTCACCTTCTCGCTGCGTTCGGCGCGCTCCTTGGCCTTGCTCAACTCGGCGGTGCGCGCGGCCACGGTGCTTTCGAGCAGGCGCTTTTGCTGGGTGAGCAGGCGTATGTAGAGCAAGATGCCACCGCCCACGGCGAGCACGCACAAGGCATAGAACCACCACGTGCGGTAC
>DAOORM010000604.1:0-1515 GCA_035389265.1 Flavobacteriales bacterium
AAACCCGAACCATCGCTCAATTAAGCGCAACGGCGCATTCAACATGGACGAACGTTTCCGCGGCCTCGGTGTCGCATTGGTCACGCCCTTCCGCCCCAACGGCGGCATCGATTACGCAGGCCTGGAGAAATTGCTCGAACACCAGATCACCGGTGGTGTGGACTACGTGGTGAGCATGGGCACCACGGGGGAGAGCGTCACCCTGACCAAGGACGAGAAGAAACAACTGCTGGCCACCACGGTGGAATTGGTGCGCAACCGGGTACCTGTCGTGCTCGGGGTAGGCGGCAACAACACGGCGGAGGTCATCGATACCCTCGGAGGATTCGAGATGGACGGCGTGGATGGCATTCTTAGCGTGAGCCCTTACTACAACAAGCCCACGCAGGAAGGGATCTACCAGCACTTCAAGGCGATCGCACAGGTCAGCCTGCGGCCGATCATCCTTTACAACGTACCAGGCCGCACGGGCAGCAACATGAGCGCCGAGACCACGGTGCGCCTTGCGAAGGACTTCAAGAACGTGGTGGCCATCAAGGAAGCCAGCGGCAACCTGGATCAGATGAGCATGATCCTGAAGCACAAGCCGAAGGACTTCCTGTTGATCAGCGGTGACGATACGCTCACATTACCGGCCATCGCCATCGGGGGTGTGGGGGTGATCAGCGTGATCGGCAACGCCTTGCCAGCCGAGACCAGCGCTTTGGTGCACGCCGCCCTGAAAGGAGACCTGACCACCGCGCGCAAGGAACACCTGCGGTTGATCGAGATCATCAACCTGCTCTTCGCGGAAGGCAACCCCGGCGGCATCAAATACGTGCTCAACGCACTGGGTATCTGTGGTGATCACATGCGCTTGCCACTGGTGAACATCAGCGAGGCCACGGAGAAGAAACTCTACCAGGCGCTGGCTGATGCGGAAGTGGTGAAGCTCTGAGCACGCGCCCGATGGATTTCCTCGCACTCGACTTCGAGACGGCCACCCCGCAGTTGGATAGTCCGTGTGAGCTGGGCATCGCCGTGGTGCGTGGTGGTGTGGTGCGCGAGATCCACAACTGGTTGATCAAGCCGCGCTATTGGCCGCACTTCAGTCCGTGGAACGTGGCCGTGCATGGCATCAAGCCGGAGGATGTGGCCGCCGCTCCGCGTTGGGAGGGGATCTGGCAGGAAGTGGCTGAAGTGCTGCATCAACAGACGGTCGTGGCGCACAACGCGGCCTTCGATATGTCGGTGTTGCGAACCACCCTTGCCAGTCACGGCCTGCAACACCCCACCTTCCAGTATTTCTGCAGTGTCAGCATGTGCCGCAAGGTGTGGCCCGGGCATCCCTCTTACGGCCTTAAGCCCATGTGCGACCTCCATGGCATCCGGTTCAAGCACCACCGGGCGGGCAACGATGCCGAAGCCACGGCCGAACTGGTCCTACGCGCTTTGGACCAACGTCCTTCCTTCGACATGACGCAATTCCTGCTCGAGGCGAAGGTGAAGGTGGGTGCTTTCTTTCCGGGTGGACAG
>DAOORM010000605.1:0-1510 GCA_035389265.1 Flavobacteriales bacterium
GCAGCTCGCACGCGTCTATGAACTCACTTCACGCCTGCGTGGCAAGCGTGAGGAGGACATCTCCGCGGGCGACAACCGGTTCAACGCCCGGATGATGTGGCTCTTCCTGCCGCTCTACTTCGGTTTCTTCCTCTGGTTGGTGATGGCCTATGGCGACAAGATGTTGCCCGTAGCCGCCAGCGAACACGGAGCGGAAACGGATTGGTTGCTGGACTTCAACTGGTGGATCCTGATCATCGTTTTCGTGATCACGAACATCCTGTTGTTCTGGTTCGCTGGTAAATACGTGTACAGCAAGGACCGCCGCGCTTTCTGGCAGCCCCACAACAACAAGTTGGAATTGGCATGGACCGTGGCTCCAGCCGCAGTGCTTGCTGTGATCATCATCTATGGCTTGAACACCTGGGCGTCCATCACTTCACCAGCCTCACCGGATGCCATCCAAGTGGAGCTTTACGCCCGCCAGTTCGACTGGACCGCGCGTTATCCTGGAGCGGATGGAGGTCTGGGAGCGACCGATTTCCGTCTGATCAACGGAACGAATCCGTTGGGCATCGTCACCCGTGAGAGCGTAGCCGGACGTTTGGCCGAATTGGACAAGGAGATCGCTACCACGGACAGCATGCTGGCACATGCGATCCTCGCCGATACGAAGACCGATGAGCTGACCGAGCAGGTGGAGCGTATGCGCCGCAACAAGCAGCGCATCATCAACCTGCGCACCTTGATGGAGAACGATATCGCAGAGAAAGGCGTGGCCAGTCCGTACTTGCATGGTGCGGATGATGTCGTGATCAAGGAATTCCATCTGCCTGTTCGTCAGGAGGTGAAACTGCTCATCCGCAGCCAGGACGTGATCCACAGCGCCTACATCCCGCACATGCGCGCTCAGATGAACGCGGTGCCTGGTATGACCACCACGATCAAGATGGTGCCGACCATCACCACCGACAGTATGCGGTTGATCACCAAGAACGATGTGTTCGACTACATCCTGCTCTGCAACAAGATCTGTGGTGCATCGCACTACAACATGCAGATGCCCTTGGTGGTGACCGATGCGGCCACGCACGATGCGTGGTACGCCGAAGCGATGAAGAAACCGTTCCAGGCGCCTGCCGAGGCACCCGCCCCACCCGTGTCCACCCCAGCGGATAGCACAGCTGTTCCGGTGGATAGCACTACGGTAGCGCAGGTCCAACAGTCGCACTGAACAGATAGGAATTGACGACCATGGGTGCCACAGCACACGTACACGCCGCCGGCCACGAGCACGAGGCGCACCACCACGAGGAGAGCTTCGTGTCGAAGTACATCTTCTCGCATGATCACAAGATGATCAGCAAGCAGTTCCTCGTTACCGCCATCGTCATGGCATGGGTAGCGGTGATCATGTCCCTGCTGTTCCGCCTACAGCTGGCTTGGCCTGGCGAAAGCTTCGCCTTCAGCAGCTTCTTCCTCGGGGAGAAGTGGGCACCCGGAGGCGTGCTCGACCCCAACATGTACCTGG
>DAOORM010000606.1:0-1508 GCA_035389265.1 Flavobacteriales bacterium
CATTGGTGAACAAGCGACCGTTCACCGCCACCAGCAAGAAGTTCACCTTGTTCGGCTTGGTGAGCGCGCACGTGCAGCTGCTCTTCGGCTTCTTCCTCTATTTCACCTCGCCCGTGGGTTTCGACAACCTTTCCGGTGAGACCATGGGCAATAGCCTCTCCCGCTTGTACGCCTTGGAACACCCCCTCACGATGGTGTTGGCGATCGTGTTGATCACGTTCGGTTACTCCAAAGCGAAACGTACCACCGACGACCGCAAGAAGTTCAAGTTGATCGCGTGGTGTTATGGCATCGGTCTGGTGCTGATCCTCTCGCGGATCCCTTGGATGGTGTGGCCATCATAGGGGCTCCATGGCGCGCAAGAGTCCGATGATCGTGCGGCCTTGATCGGTCAACGCATACTCCACGTGCAAAGGCTTCTGCTGCACCACCGTGCGTGTTAGGAGCTGGTCCCTCTCCAGATCGCGCAGGGCGTTGGTGATCGCCTGTTTGTTGCTTTCGCGTATCGTGCGCAGGAGCTGATTGAACCGTACGGGTGCTTCGGCCGCAGCACGGAGGACCTGCGGTTTCCATTTTCCGGATATGCTTCGCAACGCTCGTTCGGCCGGGCATTCCGGGTTGTCGGAGGTGGTCAACTTGGTTTGACTGCTTGTGGAGCGGCCCATAGGTCCGGATCTTTGTGCCGCAAGTTACCCGCTCATGCCACGAACACCGCTCGTCGCGTTCATCGCCTTCTGTTCCACATTCGTTGCCTGTGCACAGCCCGACCCTATCATGGAGAAGACCGCCGACCCCTTGCGTTGCGATACCGTCACTGGCGCGTGTACCATTCCCGGTCATGACTCCGTTGCGCATGGCGATCACAGGACTGATCCGGCCAACACGACCAAGCCTATCACCCTCCTGTACTTCACCGATCCCATTTGCAGCAGCTGCTGGGGCACGGAGCCACAATTGCGCCGCTTGAAGGCCGAGTACGGCGATGCGATCGACATCCAGTACCACATGGGTGGCCTGCTGCCTTCTTGGGACGTGTACAACAGCGGCGGTATCAGCAAGCCCAGTGACGTAGCGGGGCATTGGGATGAAGTGAGCCCGCATTACCGCATGCCCATCATCGGCGATGTGTGGTTGGAGGATCCGTTGCCCAGCAGTTACCCGCCGAGCATCGCCTTCAAAGCCGCCGAGCTGCAAGACCATACCAAAGCGCTGGTCTTCCTGCGCCGGATGCGGGAGCTGGTGCTGGTGGAGAAGAAGAACATCGCGAAGTGGCCGGTTATCGCAGAAGCAGCGTTGTTCGCAGCGTTGGATACGGCACGTCTGCACGCGGACTACAAGGGCGCAGCGAACGCACTTTTCCAAGCCGACCTGACCTTGGCACGTTCCTTAGGTGTGCGGGGCTTCCCCACGTTCATCCTCAGCAACGCGGCGGGCGAGCGGCAGCAGGTGTATGGTGCGCGGCCCTATGCGCAGTTCGAGGCGGCGGTGAAGACCTTGAAACCCGATGT
>DAOORM010000607.1:0-1505 GCA_035389265.1 Flavobacteriales bacterium
TGCACAACAACCGCCACGTGTATCCGGTATCGCGCACCATCGCATCGATCTCCGGATGCACCCGGCCATACTTCTCCAGGCTCCAGATCCTCAAGTTGAGCGTATCCGTGTCGTAGAAGATCGGTGTCCGAACGGGACCTGGTTCGCGCAGTGGCGGACCGCCGATGAGGGCTTCCTGCTCGTGCGCCATATCCGCTGCGCCCGCGTGCAACTCCTGCAACGAACGCGCGATGCTCAAGAGGTCCTGTTCCTCATACGGCCGGTCCAGTTCTGCGAGATACTCGCGTGCCACTTCGCTCACGTATAAGCCCTTGTAGTGGTACATCAAGGCCTCGGCAAGGGTGGTCTTGCCGCTGCTCTCCGGGCCAACGATGGCGATCTTCAACATGCTAGTATGCGCCGCTCTTGATCCCCCGAAAGTAACTTTCCAACACAGTAGAGGCAGCGTTCCGGATGGCGACCGCTGTCTACTGGTCGAAACACGGATCACGGACCAACACGACGATCATGAAACGGAACCTACTACTCTCCACACTCCTACTTTCCACGGCGGCTTTCTCGCAGCTGGCCCCGAACGCCCCTGTGCCCTTGTTGGATCACATGCGTGAAGTGAACGCCGAATGGCGCTCTTATCCAAGCAGTTCGGATGCCACGCCGGTCACATTCAACTCGGACACGGAACGCATCGCACAACACCTGCACTTGGTGCGCGAGCATCTGGCCCAACATACGCCCGAGGGTCTGAGCGCAGCACAGGTCCACGAACGCAGCCAGCTCTTAGAAGCCCTAGAGGCTTATGCGGATCGCGGTGTCTTCCCGAAGAACTACGTCCTCCCCTACCGCAATCCGGTCTTCATCGATCCGCACGGGACCGCTTGTGCCGTGGGACAGTTAATGATCGAGAGCGGACATGCTGATCTCGCCATGCGCATCGATGCTGAAATGGAACCCGCCTACATCCACGAGATCGATCTACCGGAAGCGGGTGAATGGGCAAAAGCACATGGCTTCACTGCGGATGAATTGGCGTGGATCCAGCCCGGCTACCCACCTGCTGTTCCCTGGTTCGTGCTGGGCGAAGGCACGAATGGCACGGTGGAAGAAGTGCTCACCCTTGCCAATGGCGATCTGCTGGTGGTGGGTCAATTCACCGATGCGGGTGGCACGGCCTGCAATGGCGCCGCGCTGTGGAATGGCAGCAGCTACACCGCGTTGGGATCACTTCCCGAAGGCGTGGTGAACTGTACGATCGAACATGCGGGTGAACTCTTCATCGGCGGCTCCTTCAATGGTGGCCAGATCGATCTGCTACGGTGGTCCGGTGGTGGCTGGACCGGCGAGTCGGTATTCGACAGCAAGGCTGGTGAAGTGACCGCGCTGCTCAGCCACGACGGCATGTTGTACGCAGCCGGCGGTGCCTCTGGGATCGCGGGTGTGGACTATAGCATGCAGGTGCTGCAGGAGGGCGAATGGCTGCAGACCCCCGGATGGCTCAACGGACCGAT
>DAOORM010000608.1:0-1500 GCA_035389265.1 Flavobacteriales bacterium
TGGTGAAGGCACCGCGCACGGCGACCGGCACGGTCTCGAACGCCCGTTGTTGGTACTTGCTCAGCTTTCGGCCACGCACGGGAGCGCTGATCTCCAAGGCTTGGAACACGCCGTCATCCAAGGGTACGCCGAGTTCCATTTTCAACCCCAGGCCCAGCAAGGCGGCCGGTCCATTGACACCCTCGAATGAGGGTTCGCCGCTATACATGTACTTCTCCATGCGGCTCATGCCGAGGTAGCTGGGCTCCACGCCCTTCATGGTGGCCACCATGCGTTGATCACCGCTTCGCAGCAGCACATTCTCTTCGATCACCCAGCTGGTGGCCTTCACTTCCTGGCGTGCTAGGATGCGATCCAGATCCACGGCGTTGCGCTCGAAGGTCTTGCCGGTCGCGGCCGTGATGGTGATGTCCTGATCGAAGGGGCTGTAGATGGAATCGACCAGGTCGGAGATGCCGTTCAAGGTGCTCAACACCACGACCATGGCTGCAGTGACCACCGCGATCACGGTGATGCTGATGCCCGTGATGATGTTGATGGCGTTCGTGCTCCGGCCGGTAGAACTGCGCGTGGCGAGGAGATAGCGGCGGGCGAATAGGAGCGGGAGGTTCATGCGGGGGCCACCAGACGGCGAGCCTTTGCAAAGATGGGCGCGAAAGGCCAACGTGCTTGGTCCAGCACGATGTACGGGTTAGCTTCGTCAGGTCTCAAGCTAGCGCAGTGAGCATGAGGTGCGGATCTGCGCTGTCATCATCGTGTTCCATGAACCTGCTTCAGAACCCTGTGCTTCATGCATGGATCGATCGCTCTAATTCGGTCCTTGAAGGCTGGTATGGACGCATGGGTTCATGGGTAGGCTCTTCGGTCATCGCCTTGGTACTTGTGTTCATCGTGCATCGCTACATGCAGGGTGGTTTCGAGCCCATCTCACACGGGACTTATTATGCCGGGCTTTCGCAGGACCCGTTCGATACGGGTGTTGAGAATCCGTTCCGAGGTCGGATACTCGCACCGCTCATCGGCTGGCTTACCGGTTTGCGTGGTGCATGGTTCGTTCTGGTGCCGTGGACATTCCTGGTAGGGTTCCTCGCCCAGGTCAACGTGTGGTGCAGAAGGCAAGGCGCGACACCATCGCACGCACTGGTTTTGGTGCTGGTCATCGCGTTCTCGCCGGTCACGATGCACGCGCTGGTGGGCCCCGGTTTCGTTGACGCGGTGAGCTACTTCCTGCTGGCCGCAGCATTCATGAACCTTGACAGAACAGCGGTCACTTGTGGCTACATGGCTTTGGCCATCATGACCCATGAGGCTTCGGCTGTGCTGATCCCTGCGTGGCTTCTAGCTGCAGGAGTGGGAACGGATCACCGCAAGCCCTGGCTGAAGCGTGTGCTCATCGTGGCGGTGATGCTCCTGCCCTATGCGCTGTACCGGTCGTGGGTCTTGCGGGTGGATCCCGGAGCGCTTTCCACGGCGTACTACTTCAGCGAGGGTAACCTGCAA